>NZ_WWIC01000167.1:0-40690 GCF_009872555.1 Streptomyces sp. SID5643 | reverse complement strand
GGCCCCCGCCCCCGCCGCCCGACCATCGACCGGCCCCGCCCACCGACCGACGGCCCCGGACCCCGACACCGCCCGCGCCGCCGTCGCCGCCTGGGCCCGGCGCGTGGCTCCCTCCGGGGCCCGTCCGGTCGTGATCGTGGACCAGTTCGAGGAAACGTTCACGCTCTGCCCCGACGAGGCGGACCGGCGCGCCTTCATCGAGGTCCTGCACGCCGCCTGCTCGCCCGCCGGCCCCGGCGAACCGGCCCCGGCGGTCGTGGTGCTGGGCATCCGCGCCGACTTCTACTACCGCTGCCTGAGATACCCGGAACTGGCCGACGCGCTCCAGCACCGCCACATGGTGCTCGGGCCGCTGACCACGGCGGAGCTGCGCGAGGCGGTGACCGGCCCGGCCAAGGCCGTCGGCCTGGAGCTGGAACCGGGCCTGGCGGAGCTGATCGTCCGGGAGGTCAGTGCCGACGGTCTGCGCCCGGCGCACGACGCGGGCGTGCTGCCCCTCCTTTCGCACGCCCTGCTCGCCACCTGGCAGCGCAGGAAGGCGGGCCGGCTCACGCTGGCCGGCTACCGCGCGGCCGGCGGCATCCAGGGCGCGGTCGCGGCGACCGCCGAACGGGCCTGGGCCGGCCTCGACCCCGCCGCGCGCACGGCCGCCCGGCTGCTCCTGCTCCGCCTGGTCCGCCTCGGCGAGGACACCCAGGCCACGCGCCGTCGCGGAACCCGGGATCAACTGGCGCGGGAGTCGGCCGACCCGGGCAAGACCGAGGAGTCCCTCGAAGCGCTGGTGCGCGCCCGGCTGGTGACGCTCGACGCGGAGACCGTGGAGATCACCCACGAGGCGCTGCTGCACGCCTGGCCGCGGCTGCGCGACTGGATCGACGAGGACCGGCAGGGCAATCTGCTGCGTCAGCGCCTGGAGGAGGACGGCCGGGCCTGGGAGGAGTCGAACCGCGACACTTCCCTGCTCTACCGGGGCTCCCGGCTGGAGCAGGCCCACACCTGGGCGCGATCCGCCGGGGCCACGTTCCTGACCCGCAGCGCGGTGGAGTTCCTGGCCGCGTCCGTGCGGCTGCGCAGACGGATCATCTGGATCAGCCGGGGCGCGGTGGCGGCGCTCGTCGTGCTGGCGCTGCTGGCCGGCGGGTCGGCGATCGTCGCCTGGAAGCAGCGGGACGCGGCCGTCTTCGAGCAGGTGCTCGCCCAGTCCGACCGCGTCCAGCACACCGACCCGTCGCTGTCCGCGCAGCTCGACCTCGTGGCGCACGGGCTGCGGCCCGACGACAAGGGCACGAACAGCCGTCTGATCTCCATCGTGAACGCCCCGCTCGCCACCCCACTCACCGGCCACACGGGCGCCGTCTACCTCACGACCTTCAGCCCGGACGGCCAGGTCCTGGCCACCGCAAGCTACGACCGGACCGTACGGCTGTGGGACGTCGCCGACCCCAGGCGTCCCAAGCCCCTGGGCAGGCCCCTCACCGGTCACACGAGCTGGGTGAGCAGCGCGGTCTTCAGCCCGGACGGCCGGACGCTGGCCAGCGCGTCCGACGACGGCACGATCCGGCTGTGGGACGTGACCGGGCCCGGGCACCCGAAGCCGCTCGGCGAGCCCCTGACCGGACATGACGGCACGATCTACCTGATCGCCTTCAGCCCGGACGGGCGCACGCTGGCCTCCGCCGGCGACGACCGCACCGTCCGGCTGTGGAACCTGGCCGACACGAGCCGGCCGCGGGCCCGGGGCGAGCCCCTGACCGGGCACACGGCAGCGGTGCGGTCGGTGGCGTTCGGCCCGGACGGCCGGACGCTGGCCGCGGGGGGCGACGACGGCACGATCCGGCTGTGGGACGTGTCCGGCCCGGGGCGCCCGGAGCCGGCCGGGGCACCGCTGACCGGTCACACCGCCACCGTGCACTCCGTGGACTTCAGCCCCGACGGGCGCACGCTCGCCAGCGGCAGCGCGGACGGCACCGTCCACCTGTGGAACATGGCCGGTCCGGGCCGCCCGGCCGCGGTCGGCGCGCCGCTCACCGGCCACACCGGGCCGGTCTGGTCCGTGGCCTTCAGTCCGGACGGGAACATGCTCGCCGCGGCCAGCGCGGACAGCACCGCGAGCCTGTGGAAGGTCAGCGATCCGGAGCACGCGTCGCAGGTCGGAGGCCCCCTCGCGGGCAGCAGCGGCGAGATGTACGCGCTCGGCTTCAGCCCCGACGGGCGCACGCTCGCCACCGGGGCGGGAGACAACAAGGTCCGCCTGTGGTCGCTGCCCACGTCGGACATGACCGGCCGGACCGGAGTGTTCCGGCCGGACGGGCGGCTGCTCGCGACGGCGGCCCGGGACGGGCGGATCCGGCTGTGGGACGTGCGGACGCCCGGCAGGCCGATCCGGACAGGAGAACCGTTCCGCCCGGGCAAGGGCGACGTGCGCTCCCTGGAGTTCTCCCCGGACGGCCGCACCCTCGCGGTGGTGACGGGTGACCGGGTGGTGGAGCTGTGGGACCTCGGCGACCCCGAACGCCCGGTCCGCCACGGCTCTCCCGCACCCTTGCGCACCCGGTACGCCGACCCGCTGGCCTTCAGCCCCGACGGGCAGATCCTGGCCACCGCCTACGACGACCGCACCATCCGGTTGTGGAACATCGGCGACCCGGCCCGGCCGCGCCCGCTCGGCACTCCCCTCACCGGCCACAAGGGCTACATCAACCACCTCGTGTTCAGCCCGGACGGCCGGACGCTCGCCAGCGGCAGCGCGGACGGCACGATCCGGCTGTGGAACGCGACCGATCCGGGCCGGGTGCGGCTGACCGGGGCGCCTCTGCGCGGCCACCTCGGAGCGGTCAACGCGCTCGCCCACAGCCGCGACGGCCGCATCCTGGCCAGCGCCGGCGACGACAACTCGGTCCGCCTCTGGGACACCACGGACCCCGCCGGGGCCACCGAGCTGGCGCGGCTCACGGGCCACACGGAGGCGGTCGTGTCGCTGACGTTCAGCCGGGACGGCCGCACCCTGGCCAGCGGCGGCAACGACAGCACCGTCCGGCTGTGGAACGTCACCGACCCCGCGCACGCCACCGCGATCGGCCCGTCGATGAGCCCCAACACCAAGACCGGCACCTTCCTGGCGTTCAGCCCGAACAGCGACATGCTCGGGGTGTCGAGCGGCGCGGACACGATCCGGCTCTGGGACCTCGACGTCGACACGGCCGTCCGCCGCATCTGCTCGATGACCCGGGGCGTGCTGACGCCGGACACCTGGCGGGAGTACCTGCCCCGGCTCTCCTACGATCCGCCGTGCGACGGCTGACGAGGCCGTCCTGTCCAACGGGCTTGGGAATCACGGTAGTTCAGTGATACCAGTCACAACCGGGGTTTCCTGACGGGTAGTCGGCTCGTGGTGGGCAAGCGCTTGTTACCCTTGGCCATAGCTCGACCGCTGGTGCATCCCCCGTCGCCAGCGGTCGAGCCTTTTTTCAATGCAGGTCAAGCCCTTTCAACGCAGGTCAAGCCTTCTCAGCGTAGGTCGAGGCGCATCAGAACGCGGGGGTGACCGGCCAGGACCGAGGTCGTGTCCGCCGCGTGGACGAAGCCGGCGCGCTCGAAGTTCTTCCGCAGACCCGCGTACGCCATCGTCAGGTCGATCTTGGCGTCGCCGTTGTCCAAGGGGTACGCCTCGACCGCCGGTGCGCCCCGGTCGCGGGCGAACCCGACCGCCCCGGCGATGAGGGCGTGCGAGATGCCCTGCTTGCGGTGGCCGGGGCGGACCCGGATGCACCAGAGCGACCACACCGGCAGGTCGTCGACGTGCGGGATCTTGCGGTTGCGGGCGAAGGAGGTGTCCGCGCGCGGAGCGACGGCGGCCCAGCCGACCGGTTCGTCACCGTCGTAGGCGAGGACGCCCGGGGGCGGATCCGCGCGGCACAGCTCGGCGACGTACGCGCCGCGGGCCGGGCCGCGCAGTTCGTTGTTGAGCCGGGAGGGGATCCGGTAGCTCAGGCACCAGCAGACGTTCGCCCCGGGCGACTTCGGCCCGAGCACGGCACGGACGTCCTCGAAGTCCGTGGCCGCGCGAACGTCGATACTCATGCGCCCACGATGTCACGCCCCGGGCGGCCGCGCCCCGGGAGCCGGGGACACGGTCCGGGTGAAAGGAGTCGTACGCATCGCGGCAGGTCACAGACCTGCCACTAGTGATGTGGACGTACCGGTACGCCCCGGGCACCGTCTAGACGGACGCCACCCGCAACAGCCGCAGCTGGCCGATCTCGCTCACGTTCTTCATCAGCTCCGCGTTCACCCAGGCCACCATGTGCTCGACGGTGTGCCCGGGATCGTTCGGCCAGGGGAACGGGGCCGTGGCGTCCAGGTCCTCGTCGGTGAGGTCGTCCAGGACCTTCAGCCACTGCGTGCGCAGGCCGCGCAGCCACTCGACCGTCGGGGCGCCCTCGCCGGGCCAGACGATGTCCGCCCGGTCGCGGGGCGGGCGGCCCTGGGCGTGGTCGAGGGTGACGCTCCACCACCATCCGATGTGCCAGGTCACCCACCCGAGGGTGGGCACGGGGACCGGGTCGGGTTCGGTGTCCGCCCAGTCCGGGACCCAGACGCCGTCCGGACCCCGGCGCATCGTCCAGCAGAGCTCCGCCGGCTCCCAGAGGAAGTCGCCGGGCTCCAGCCGCTCCAGGTGGTACTCGAACAGTGACCAGGTGAACTCGAACTGCCAGCGCGGCAGTTCCGTACGGAAAGCGCTCATCGGGCGACCCTACGGGGGCGCCGGGGCGTCCCGGGCCAGTACCGGCCAGTCGAGGTCGCGCAGCGCGGGCTCGGCGTCGCAGTCCGAGGGCAGGCGGGGCGTGGACTGGAACCAGACGACGGTCAGACGCGAGCGGTAGGCGACCGGGTCGCGGGCCGGATCCAGGGCCGCCGAGTGGAACGTGCCGAGGCAGGCCACGGCGGGCAGCACCTCGACCGGCCCGAGGCCGCCCGCGTACTGGTCGGGGTACTCGCGCCGGGGCGGGACGAGGTGCACCGGCGTGCCCGGGCGGGACCGCTCGGCGGCGTGCAGGAGGCTGCGGATGCGCAGGTCGTTCAGCGGCTTGCAGGGGTAGCCGTCCAGCAGGTCGCCGTACGTCGACGAGAACCGCAGCTCGGCGAGGTCCACCGGGCGGCCGGAGGCCAGGACGAGGCGGGCGAGCGCCAGGGCCGGCCGTTTCGCGTGGAGGTGCATCGAGGTCTTTCGGTGGTGGTCATGGGCGGAGCCGGGTTCACGGCCGGTGCCCGGTCATCCGTGCCGCCGAGGCGATCGTCGCCCGGGCCTCCCGTTCGGACAGGCCGGTGGCCCGGGCCGCGCCGGCCAGCGCATCCACGAGCGCCGGGCCGATGCCGTCCTCGTAGGCACGGCAGGCCGCCCAGAACAGGCGGGTGTTGCGCTGGCCCTCGTGCGCGGCCAGGACGAACTGGACCAGGCCCTGGCCGTGCCCGCCGGCCGAGGCGGGCAGCGGGTGGTGGGCGCGGGGCGGCGGGAGGAGCAGCCGCAGGAGGGAGCGGGGGCAGGGGGCGGGGGCCAGATGCGCGGTGCCCGGGGCTGCGGCGTATACGCCCCGGCCGGTGCGGGAGCCGGGGCCGACCAGGTAGCCGCCCGCGCCGCGGATGTCGATGCCGGGGGCGAGCCGGCCCGCCGAGTTGGGGACGACCACCTCGGGCGGTCCGCTCAGCCACAGGTGCCGCCCGCCCGACGGGGTCACGACGACCACGGTCGGCGGGATGGTGAAGAGGTGCCGCAGCGCCAGCTCGCGCAGGGCGGCCGAGGAGTCCATGCCGGTCTTCACGTCCAGGTCGAGGCCGATCAGATGGTGCGGGGGCAGGCCGCAGGCGATGCCGTAACCGGTCGCCCAGGGCGCGGCGGCGAACAGTTCGCGGATGCGGGCCGGGTCGCTGGAGGCGTCGTAGACCCCGTGCCCGAGGCGGCCGCACGCGCCGTGGCAGGGGGAGGGCGCGGGGTCGTCGCGGTGCGGGGAGCGCAGTGCCGGGAGCTTGGAGCGGGACAGGGGGAGGACGGCCAGTCCGCGTTCGGCGGCTGACAGGGCGTGTGCGAGGGCCAGCGTCGTGGCCTGCCGGTCGGTGGTGGCCATGCCTCTAGTTTCGTACGCACGTTCGAAAAGGAAAGAGGGAACGGGTGCGACGCGCCGGGGCCGGATGGTGGCCGGGAAAGCTGCTGGAACGCTTCATCCCTTGCGGCACCCGGGTTCGAACGCCCTCTTTCGCTCTCATCCGGTGCGGAAGTGACGCATAGGGGTTTATCGACTTGTCCTCACGCTTGCGTGCGAATAGGGGCTTCCGGTGTGGTTCGCCGGGGATTCGGTGGGCAACTCTGGACTCGCGACGTCGAGCACCGCACCGGGGCGGCCGGCCAACTTCCCTGGTGACAGCAGTGATTCACGCACGACGGCCATGAGCCGGTGCGTCCTCGCTCCCGAACAGTCCTGGAGGGACAAGAACATGGCAAGCATCCGTACCGCCCGCGTCATCGCAGCCGTCTCCGCCCTTCCGCTCGCCGCCGCCCTCTTCACCGGCGTCGCGACGGCGGACAACGGCGCCTTCGCGGACAACGGATCCATCGCGGCCGTCACGGAGGCCGAGCAGGGCAACCTCGGCAGCGGCGTCGGTGGCGACAACTTCGGCACCGCGGCCACCACCCAGCAGCAGGCCGTCGGCGACGGCGCCTCGAACCAGAGCAACACCGCGCAGGTCAACGGCTCGGAGTTCACGGCCGTCAACCAGGGCAACGCCAACACCGCCATCAGCTTCGCCCCGCTGTGGTGGTGAGCTGAGCGGGCCGGTGCGGCGGCACCGGCCCGGGTGCTGTGGGGGTGTGCTTCGTGGGGTCACAACGTCTGAGCGGCGGTACTCCGGTACCGCCGCGCAGGCGTTTGCGCGTCTGCGGGGCCTTGACGGCATCCTAAATCTGACGGACAGTCAGAAACCGTGAGTGGTGAGCCGGAGGTCCACGAGGAGTTCGAGGCGCGCCTGAAGGCCTACGAGGGCCTCCCGGCCGCCGCCACCGGGGTCGGCCGCGACCTGGTCAACGAGCCGATGATCAGGCACTGGTGCGAGGCCATGGGCGACACCAGCCCCGCGTACACGGGACCGGACGCCATCGCTCCGCCCACCATGCTCCAGGCCTGGACCATGGCCGGCCTCACCCGCCGCCCCGAGCGCACGGCCGCGTACGACGAACTGCTCACGCTGCTCGACGAGTCGGGCCACGACGCCGTCGTCGCCACCGACTGCGAACAGGACTACCTGCGCCCGCTGCGCCCGGGCGACCGGATCACCTTCGACTCCGTGATCGAGTCGGTGTCCGGCCGCAAGACCACGAGACTCGGCACCGGCTACTTCGTCACCACCCGCACGGACGTCAGGGCCGGGGGCGAACTCGCCGGCACCCACCGCTTCCGCATCCTCAAGTACGCCCCCGCACACCGGCCTTCGCAGCCGGTGGAACGCCGCCCCCGCCCGGTCGTCAACCGCGACAACGCCGGCTTCTGGGAGGGCGTGGCCCGCCACGAACTGCTCATCCAGCGCTGCACCGCCTGCCGCACCCTGCGTTTCCCCTGGCTGCCGGGGTGCAACGCGTGCGGCTCCCCGGACTGGGACACCGTGGCGGCGAGCGGCGAGGGCACCGTCTACTCGTACGTCGTCATGCACCACCCGCCCTTCCCGGCCTTCGAACCGCCCTACGCGGTCGGCCTCATCGACCTCGCGGAGGGCGTGCGGATCGTCAGCAACGTGGTCGGAGTGCCGTACGACGAGGTGCGGATCGGCATGCCGGTGCGGCTGGAGTTCCGGCGGTACGACGAGGAGCTGGAGCTGCCGGTGTTCCGGGGGGTGGGCCCGTGAAGGCCGGTGAGGGGGGTGGGCCCGTGAAGCCCGGTGATCGCCTCCCGCCGCTGGAGATCCCCGTGACCCGGACCCTGATCGTCGCCGGGGCGATCGCCTCCCGGGACTACCAGGACGTCCACCACGACCCGGAGCTCGCCCGGCGCAAGGGCTCCCCGGACATCTTCATGAACATCCTGACGACCAACGGCCTGGTCGGCCGCTACATCACCGACCACTTCGGCCCGCGTGCGGAGCTGCGCCGGGTCGCCATCCGGCTGGGCGCGCCCAATCACCCCGGCGACACGATGGTGCTCACGGGCACGGTCGAGGAGGTCGACGGCGACACGGTGACCGTCCGGGTCGTCGGTGCGAACGGCATCGGCAAGCACGTCACGGGCACCGTGACGGTGAGGGTCCCGGCATGAGCCGGCGAGGGGGGGACGGTTTCGGCGGGCGCGCGGCCGTCGTCGGTGTGGGGGCCACCGCCTTCACCAAGGACTCGGGCCGCAGCGAACTGCGCCTCGCCGTCGAGGCGGTGCGGGCGGCCATCGCGGACGCGGGGCTGACCCCGGCCGACGTCGACGGGATGGTCACCTTCACGATGGACACCAGCCCCGAGATCACCGTCGCCCAGGCGGCAGGCATCGGGGAGCTGTCCTTCTTCTCCCGGGTCCACTACGGCGGCGGCGCGGCCTGCGCCACCGTCCAGCAGGCCGCCCTGGCGGTCGCCGCGGGCGTCGCCGACGTGGTCGTCTGCTACCGAGCCTTCAACGAGCGCTCGGGCCGCCGCTTCGGCTCCGGAGTGCGGCACCGGGAGCCGTCGGCCGAGGGCGCGGCGCTCGGCTGGTCCTTGCCGTTCGGCCTGCTCACCCCGGCCTCGTGGGTGGCGATGGCGGCCCGGCGCTACCTCCACACCTACGGGCTGACCCCGGAGGCGTTCGGGCACGTGGCGGTCACCGGCCGGAAGTACGCGGCGACCAACCCGGCGGCCCACTTCCACGGCCGGCCCATCACCCTGGCCGACCACGCCGCCTCGCGCTGGATCGTCGAACCGCTGCGGCTGCTCGACTGCTGCCAGGAGACCGACGGCGGCCAGGCCCTCGTCGTCACCTCCGTCGAACGGGCCCGCGGCCTGCCCCACCCGCCGGCCGTGATCGCCGCGGCTGCCCAGGGCGCCGGACGCGCCCAGGAGCAGATGACGAGCTTCTACCGCGACGACCTGACCGGCCTGCCCGAGGCCGCGGTGGTCGCCCGGCAGCTGTGGCGCACCTCGGGGCTCGCCCCGGCCGACATCGACGTGGGGATCCTCTACGACCACTTCACGCCGTTCGTGCTGACGCAGCTGGAGGAGTTCGGCTTCTGCGGCCCCGGTGAGGCGGCGGACTTCGTGGCCGGGGAGCACCTGCCGCTCAACACGCACGGCGGTCAGCTGGGGGAGGCGTACCTGCACGGCATGAACGGCATCGCGGAGGCTGTCCGGCAGATCAGGGGGACGGCGGTGAACCAGGTGCCCGGGGCGCAACGGGTCCTGGTGACGGCGGGGACGGGCGTGCCCACGTCGGGACTCGTCCTGACCGCCTCCCCCCAGGGGTGAACCCGCAGTACCCCGGGTCCACCGCTCCACCTACAGGAGGTGCGGCGGGCCCTGCCCCTACAACCTGAGGGGGACCCCGCTTCGGGACCTGCGGCCGATCCGCTCGCCGTGCCCCGCTCATAGCGTTGAGCCATGACCACACTCGTCTGCACGAGCGCTTCGAAGGCGGCCGGACCAGCGGCGCAGACCCTTCCGTACCCGTCGTTCTCGTCGTACGTCAGGGCCCGCCAGCCGGTGCTGCTGCGTACCGCCCGCTCGCTCACCGGCAACCCGAGCGACGCGGAGGACCTGCTGCAGACCGCCCTCACCAAGACGTACGTCGCCTGGGAGCGCATCGAGGACCACCGCGCCCTCGACGGCTATGTGCGGCGGGCGCTGCTGAACACCCGGACCTCGCAGTGGCGCAAGCGCAAGGTCGACGAGTTCGCCTGCGACGAGCTGCCCGAGCCGGACCCGGTGCCCGGCGGCGACGACCCGGCCGAGCAGCAGGCGCTGCGCGACGCGATGTGGCGGGCGATCATGCGGCTGCCCGCCCGGCAGCGGGCGATGGTGGTCCTCAGGTACTACGAAGACCTCAGCGAGGTCCAGACGGCCGAGGTGCTCGGCGTCTCGGTCGGCACGGTGAAGTCGGCCGTCTCCCGGGCGATCGGCAAGCTCCGCGAGGACGCTGAGCTGGGACTTGTCCGCCAGTGAGGCGGTGCTGCGCCCGCTTGTGAGCTGCCCCTCCGGCATGGCGTGATCTGATCGATCACCCGGTCCTAGTGACATACCACGCGGTATGTGCGCAGAATCAGCGCAACCTTTACCACCGCGTAGGCAAAGTCGCCCCCGGGAGGACGCCGTGCTGAGCACCATGCAGGACGTACCGCTGCTGATCTCAAGGATCCTGACCCACGGGTCGACGATCCACGGGACATCACAGGTGACCACCTGGACCGGTGAGGACGAGCCGCACCGCCGCTCCTTCGCCGAGATCGGCGCCCGCGCGGCCCAGCTGGCCCACGCGCTGAAGGACGACCTCGGCGTCACCGGTGACGAGCGCGTCGCGACCCTCGCCTGGAACAACGCGGAACACGTCGAGGCCTACTTCGCGATCCCGTCCATGGGCGCGGTCCTGCACACCCTGAACCTCCGCCTCCCGCCCGAGCAGCTGGCCTGGATCGTCAACCACGCCGCCGACCGTGTGATCATCGCCAACGGTTCGCTGCTCCCCCTGCTCGCCCCGCTGCTTCCACACCTGAAGCCGGTCGAGCACGTGGTCGTCACGGGCCCCGGAGACCGCTCCCTCCTCGACGGCGCCGGCGTCCGCGTCCACGAGTACGAGGACCTGATCGCGGGCAAGCCGACCTCGTACGACTGGCCCGAGCTGGACGAACGCCAGGCCGCCGCCATGTGCTACACCTCCGGCACCACCGGCGACCCCAAGGGCGTGGTCTACAGCCACCGTTCCGTCTACCTGCACTCCATGCAGGTCAACATGGCCCAGTCGATGGGCCTGACCGACGAGGACACCTCCCTGGTCGTGGTCCCCCAGTTCCACGTGAACGCCTGGGGCCTGCCGCACGCCACTTTCATGACCGGCGTGAACATGCTGATGCCGGACCGTTTCCTCCAGCCGGCCCCGCTCGCCGCGATGATCGAGAGCGAGCGGCCGACCCACGCCGCCGCCGTCCCCACCATCTGGCAGGGGCTGCTCGCCGAGCTGACCGCGAACCCCCGCGACGTCTCCTCCCTCGGCCAGGTCACCATCGGCGGCTCGGCCTGTCCGCCCTCGCTGATGGAGGCCTTCGACAAGCTGGGCATGCGGGTCTGCCACGCCTGGGGCATGACGGAGACGTCCCCGCTCGGCACGATCGCCCGTCCGCCGGCCGGGGTGGCGGCCGGCTCGGAGGAGGAGTTCGCCTACCGCCTCACCCAGGGCCGCTTCCCGGCCGGTGTCGAGGGCCGCCTGACCGGCCCCGGCGGCGAACGCCTCCCCTGGGACGGGACGTCGGCCGGCGAGCTGGAGGTGCGCGGCCCCTGGATCGCCGGGGCCTACTACAACGGCCCCGACGGTGAACCCCTCCGTCCCGCCGACAAGTTCAGCGAGGACGGCTGGCTCAAGACGGGCGACGTCGGCACGATCTCCGCCGACGGCTACCTCACCCTCACCGACCGGGCCAAGGACGTCATCAAGTCCGGCGGCGAGTGGATCTCGTCGGTGGAGCTGGAGAACGCCCTGATGTCCCACCCGGACGTCGCCGAGGCGGCCGTCGTGGCCGTCCCCGACGACAAGTGGGGCGAGCGCCCCTTGGCCACGGTCGTCCTGAAGGAGGGCTCCACCGCCACCTTCGACACCCTGCGCGCCTTCCTCGCCGACGAGGGCAAGGTCGCCAAGTGGCAGCTCCCGGAGCGCTGGACGATCGTCGAGGCGGTCCCGAAGACGAGCGTGGGCAAGTTCGACAAGAAGGTCCTGCGCAGGCAGTACGCGGAGGGGGAGCTGGACGTCACCAGCCTCTGACCCGCCCCCGGACCGCCGTACGGCAGCGCCTCACCGTCGTACGGCGGTCACGCCCCACCCCAGCACCAGCCACACCCCCGCGACACCGCACACCCCGCCCCACCCGAAGTGGCTGTAGGCGGTCCCCGCGAGGGCCGATGCGGCCGCGCCGCCCGCGAAACCGGCGACCACATAAGCGGTGTTGGCCGTGGCGGGGGTGGCGGTCGCGGTCAGGGCCAGGGTCTGGTTGGCGACGTGGGAGGCGACCAGGGCCGCGTGCACGGCGACCGCGGCGGCGAACAGCGCCCACAGCACCTGCCCGCCCAGCCAGAACAACGGCACCGAAACGGCGGCGATCAGGTACGCGGAGCGCACGACCCGCGCCGCCCCGAACCGGTCCACCAGCCCGCCCGCCAGCGGCGCCACCGCACTCGCGGTCAGCCCGAACAGGCCGAACAGCCCGGCGGTCGCGGTGGACAGACCGTATGCCGGACCGGTCAGCAGCAGCGCCAGTGAGGTCCACAGGGCGCTCCACGCACCGAACATCCCGGCCTGCCGCACGCACGCCCGCCACAGCTCCGGCGAGCTCCGCAGCACCGACGGCAGCGCGACGAGCCCCGCGAACAGCGGGCCCTGCCGGCGCCGCCGCGACGGCAGGGCCACCGCGGTCGCGAGCCCCAGGGCGAGCGTGAGCACGGCCGCACCCGCGAACACCCACCGCCAGCCGAACGCCTGCCCGGCCAGCCCGCCCAGGACCCGGGCCGCGACGATGCCGGTGAACAGGCCCGCGATGACCGCCGCGACATGCCGGGCCCGCCGCTCGGCGGGGGCCCGCTCGGCGACGAGCGGGACGAGCAGCTGGGGGATCACGGTCGCCGCCGAGGCGACGAACACCGCGGCCGCGAGGACGGCGGCGCCCGGGGCGGCCGCACTGGCACCCAGCGCGAGCGCGGTGACGAGCGTGAGCCCGGCGACCAGCCGGCGCCGGTTCGCACGGTCGCCGAGCGGGGCGAAGAACAGCAGCCCGACCGCGTAGCCGAGCTGGGCGACCGAGGCGATCCAGGCGATCGCCGAGGGCGCCGAACCGAAGTCGCGGGCCATGAGCGGCAGCAGCGGCGCGGCGAGGTAGATGTTGGCGGCGGTGACCGCGCTGCACACGGCGAGCAGCGTGAGGAAGAGGCCGGGGGCGGGGGTACGCGCCTGCCGCGCGGGGGCGGCGGTGCCACGGGCTGTGGTGGTGGTCGCTGACGGCATGGGAGGGGACTCCTTGGAGTCGGCTCTAGCAACTAACTGGTTGGTTGGCTTATGGGGCAACAGTCTGAGCCGCCCCGTCATTCCCTGTCAACCAAACAGTTGGTTACCCGGTCGCGCTACGCTCTCCCCCATGGCAGCAAGGGACCCCGAGGCCACCAAGGCCCGGATCTTCGAGGCGGCGGTCGCAGAGTTCGCCCGGCACGGCATCGCCGGTGCCCGCATCGACCGCATCGCCGCCGCGGCGAAGGCCAACAAGCAGCTCATCTACGCCTACTTCGGCAACAAGGCCGAGCTGTTCGCGATCGTCCTCGAAAAGAAGATGCTCCACCTCGCCGAGGCCGTCCCGGTCGACCCGGACGACATCGAGAGCTGGGTCGACCGCCTGATGGACTACCACGCCGCCCACCCGGAGCTGCTGCGCCTGCTCTTCTGGGAGGGCCTGGAGTACGGCAGCACCGAGCTGCCCCACGAGTCCGACCGCCAGGAGCACTACGCCCGCAAGGTCGCCGCCCTCCGCGAGGGGCAGCGGCGCGGAGCCGTCACGGACGCCATTCCGGCGGCCGACCTGCTCTTCCTGCTGACCGCCCTGGCCAACTGGACCGCCGTCGTCCCCCAGATGCGGCGCATCCTGGTCGGCGACGGCGAGTCCGAACGGGACCGCCTGCGGGCCTCGGTGAAGGAGGCCGCGCGCCGGCTGACGGCCCGGTAGGACCGCGGCCCGTGCTCAGTTGGTCCCGATCCGGCTGAGCAGCTCGACGATCCGGGTCTGCACCTCGGAGCTGGTGGACCGCTCCGCCAGGAACAGCACCGTTTCCCCGGAGGCCAGCCGCGGCAGGTCCGCCTGGTCGACGGCGGCGGTGTACACGACGAGCGGGGTGCGGTTGAGCTGCCCGTTCGCCCGCAGCCAGTCGATGATCCCGGCGTACCCCTCCTGCCGACGGTGCACCTGGAGCAGGTCCATCACGACCAGGTTCGGCCGGAACTGCCCCGCCAGCGTCACCGCGTCCGCGTCGCTCGCGGCCCGCGCGACCTGCATGCCGCGCCGCTCCAGTGTCGCCGTCAGCGCCAGCGCGATCTCCGCGTGCTCCTCGATCAGCAGCACCCGCGGCGGGTGCTGCTCACTGTCGCGCGGCGCCAGCGCCTTCAGCAGCACGGCCGGGTCGGCGCCGTACGCCGCGTCCCGGGAGGCCTGCCCGAGCCCGGCCGTGACGAGCACGGGCACCTCAGCGGCCACGGCGGCCTGTCGCAGCGACTGCAGTGCCGTCCGCGTGATCGGCCCGGTCAGCGGGTCGACGAACAGCGCCGCGGGGAAGGCCGCGATCTGCGCGTCGACCTCCTCGCGCGAGTTCACGATCACCGGCCGGTAGCCGCGGTCGCTCAGCGCCTGCTGGGTGCTGACGTCCGGCGCCGGCCACACCAGCAGCCGCCGCGGATTGTCCAGCGGCTCGGGCGGCAGCTCGTCGTCCATCGGCTGCGGACGCGGCGGATCGGCCACCTCGACGGCCCCGCCGGGCCCGTCCAGCGGCTCCGGCCCTTCGGCGGCGTTCTCGTCCGGTGCGCCTATGGCGTACGACCGTCCGCCGCCCTCGGTCATCTGCGCCAGGCGCGACTGACCCGCGAGGGACGGCTGGGCCGGAACGGGGGCGGTGGCCGGTGCCGGGACCTGCGCGGCGACCGGCGGCGGCGTGTGCTCGGCCGTCGGGTGCGGCCGCGCGGCCTGCTCCGGGCGGGAAGCCTGCTGATCCGGACGCGGCTGCCCCTGCTCCGGGCGGGCCGCCTGGTCCGTACGCGTCGCCGGGTCGGGCGGCGTGCCGAGTTTGCGGCGACGTCCCGATCCGCCCGGCTGGTGCGGGGGAGGTGTCGCCGTCTGCTGCGCTTGCGGGGCGGACTGCGGGGCCGGTACGGCCGAAGGCTGCTGGACCTGGACCGCCTGCCGGTTGAACGGCACGCCCTGGCCCAGCGTCCGCACGCTGATCGCCCGCCCCTGCGTCGAGTTGGGGTCGACGGGCGCGGCGGACTCGGCGGGCAACGGCTGGGCCGCCCGCGGCGGCCCCTCCGGCGGCAGCGGGGTGCCCGGGGCGGGCGTGTGCTGCTGCGCGGCCCGGGGCGGCGTGCCGTTCGGGGGCGCGGGGTGTACGGCACCGGCCCCCGACGTGTCGTCGGTGGCGGGCCAGGGCTGGGCACCGGACTGCCGGGCCGCCGTCGCCTGGGCGGGCGTGCCCTGGGGCGGGGTGCCCTGCCCGGGAGCGGCCTCCGCGGGGAGCGGCCCGGCCGACGGCTGCTGGACCGGCGCGGCGGCGACGCCCTGTTGCGGCAGGGGCTGGGCCGGTGCGGGGGGCTGGACAGCCTGCCCCGGCAGAGCCGCCTGCACACTCTGCCCGAGCCCGCCCTGGGCGGGGACGGACACGGCCTGCGGCTGGGTGCCGTGCGGGACGTTCCCCTGCGCGGGAGCCGGGACGCCGTGCGGCGGCACGGCCGTACCGGGCGCACCGCCGGCCTGGACCGGAGCCCCCTGGCCCGGTCCGGGAGGCACGGGACCTGTTGCCGTGGAACCGACAGGCACGGAACCCGCAGGCACCTCACCCGCCGGCACGGAACCCGCCGGCACGGAACCCGCAGGCACCGGGCCCGCCTGGACGGCACTCACCGGTACCTGCGCCCCGGCCCCCTCGGACGGCCGCGGCGCGGCGACGGCCCGTCGCCGGCGGCCGGTCGGCGCGCTGGTCGGGTGCGGCTGCGGCGGAGTGTGATCGGCGGACTGGTCGTGCGGGACGGCGTCATGCCGCCCCTCCTCGGCCGCCCCGTCACCGGCGGCCACACCGGCGGTCACACCGGCGGTCACACCGGGGGCCACACCGTGGGCCGCCCCGGCGCCCTGCTCCGGAACCGGCACCTGCCCCTGAGCGGGCAGCACACCCGGCGCCCCCGCGGGCCCGTCGGCGACCGGCTGCCCTGCTTCGGCCGGAGCCTCCTGCTGGGCGGGAGCGGGAGCGGGAGCGGTGGTGGGGGCCGGGGTCTGATCGGCCTCGGCCGGCGGCAGCGCGAACACCGGACGCGGCCCGGCCGCCTCCTGGGCCGCCGCCCGCTCGTTGGCGGCGGCCAGCGCACGGCGCCTGCGCCCGGTCGGCTGCTGTGCCTGCCCCTGAGCCGCGTCGGACGGACCGGCGGCCTCCCCGCCGGACGACGGCGCGGGCAGCGCCGGCGGCAGCGCGGCCTGCTCACCGGGTTCACGGCGGCCACGCCGATCGGACGGCGCGGGCACACCCTGCGGCGGCACGGTCCCGCCCAGCCCCGTGTTCGAGGCGGCGGCGCCCGCCGCATGCTCGGCGGCCGTCACCACGGCCCCCTCGGCGATCCCCTGGACGGCACTGCCGACGGCACCCGCAGCGGCGTCCTCCGCCGCGCGCCGCCGCCGCCCGGTGCCGCCGGATGCGCCGCCCTCACCGGACGCCTGCGCCGGAAGGGCCGCCTGCTCCCCGGCGGCCCGGCGCCTGCGCCGCCCGGTGGGCGCGGCCCCGTCGGCTGCGGGGGCACCGGCCGCCTCACCCTCACCTCCCGGGACGTCTCCGTCCAGGAAGGCGTCGGTCGTGGCCCGCCGCGCCCGGCGCCGCCCCCCGCCGGCCGTCTGCCCAGCGGGGTCGACGGCAGCGGGGTCGACGGCAGCAGGGTCGACGAGAGCGAGCGCGGCGGACTCGTCCACCGGCTGGACGGCAACCGCCCCGGCCCCGCCCCCGATCGGCACCTCCAGGACGTACGCGCTCCCGCTCATCCCCGGCACGTCGTGCGTCTGCAAGACACCGCCGTGGGCCCGGACGATCCCGCGCACGATCGGCTCGTGCACGGTGTCGCCACCGGCATACGGCCCGCGCACCTCGATGCGGACGACCTCGCCGCGCTGCGCCGCCGCCACCACGACGGTGTTGTCCAGGTAACCGCCCGCGGACACCGGCGTGTTGCCGGTCGCGTCGACCCCCGCCACGTCCGCGACGAGATGCGCGAGGGCGGTCGCGAGCAGCCGGGGATCGACCTCGGCCTCGATGGGCGGCGCGTGCACGGCGAACTGCACCCGCCCGGGCCCGATGAGTTCGACGGCCCCGTCGACCCCGGCGGCGACGACGGCGTCCAGCATCACCTTCGTACGGGCAATGCCCTCGCTGCCCGCGTCGAGCCGCTGGTACCCGAGGACGTTGTCGATCAGTGTCGTGATGCGCGCGTAGCCCGCCGAGAGGTGGTGCAGCACCTGGTTGGCCTCGGGCCACAGCTGCCCGGCGTCGTCGGCGGCCAGCGCGGCCAGCTCGCGGCGCAGTTCGTCCAGCGGACCGCGCAGCGACCGGCCGAGCAGGGTCAGCAACTGCTCGTGCCGGGCGGCGAGCGCCTCGAACCGGTCCTTCTCCCGCTCCCCGAGGGCGGCGTACCGCTCCTCGTTCGCGGCGAGCTCCTCGGCGTGCCGCTCGGTGAGCTCCTCCACCTCGGTGACGTGCTGCTGGCGCAGCGCGGTCAGCTCGGAGGCGTGCTCCTCGGCGACCCGCTCCAGTTCCTCGGCGTGCCGCTTCTCCGCCGCCTCCTTCTCCTCGACGACGGTGTCGTAGGGCCGCCGGTCGGTGAAGGTCATCACGGCGCCGACGAGCTGGTCGCCGTCGCGCACGGGCGCGGTCGTCAGGTCGACCGGCACCTTGCCGCCGTCCTTGGCGTACAGCACCTGGCCGCGTACCCGGTGCTTGCGCCCGGAGCGCAGGGTGTCGGCGAGCGGCGACTCGTCGTAGGGGAAGGGCGTGCCGTCGGGGCGTGAGTGCAGCACGAGGTCGTGCAGTTCGCGGCCGCCGAGATCGCTGGCGCGGAATCCCAGGATCTGGGCGGCGGCCGGATTGACGAGCACGATCCGTCCGTCGGTGTCGGTCCCGACGACGCCCTCGGCCGCGGCCCGCAGGATCATCTCGGTCTGCCGCTGGGACCGGGCGAGCTCGGCCTCGGTGTCCACGGTCCCGGTCAGGTCCCGCACGACGAGCATGAGCAGCTCGTCACCGCTGTACCCGTAACCGTCGTACGCCTGCTGGCCGTTCTCCAGATTCGCACTGGTGACCTCGACGGGGAACTCGGTCCCGTCGGTCCGGCGCGCGATCATCCGGGTCGGCTTGGTCCGGGCCTGCGGGTCGAGGTGCTCCGGGCGCCGCATGGAGCCGGGGATGAGCTTGGAGTCGAACTGCGGCAGCAGATCGAGCAGCCCGCGCCCCACCAGAGCTGTCCCCGGGGTCTCGAAGGCCTCCAGGGCGATGGTGTTGGCGTTGACGACCGTCCCATTGGCGTTGACCAGCACCAACGCGTCGGGAAGCGCGTCCAGTATGGCTGCGAGGCGAGCAGCGCCTCGGGATGGCCTGCTGCTCACGAGACGCTTCCTCCCTGTTACCGCACCTTGCCGACCGCTCGGGCCATCTTGCCAACCGTCCCGCGGCGTGTCACGCGAGGGAGTCTAAGGGCTGCGGTTGCGCTCGCGACGCCGGATGGGAGCGAGGTCGCACGAGGAAGTGACCCCGAACTGACGACCGGGTCACCGCCGGACGCCCGCCCTCCTGCGACGACGTCGCGAGACCTTCGCCGGACCTT
This sequence comes from Streptomyces sp. SID5643, assembly GCF_009872555.1. NCBI lineage: Bacteria > Bacillati > Actinomycetota > Actinomycetes > Kitasatosporales > Streptomycetaceae > Streptomyces > Streptomyces sp. SID5643. Next base: position 21,890 of record NZ_WWIC01000167.1, on the reverse strand, counting down.
TACGAGAGCGGCGTTTCTGTACCTTTCGGCCGAGCCGCGCCGAGCTGGCGGAATGAGGGCGGAGTGTGGCGCAAAGGGACCCGGACCGACCGCGCCCCCTCCCTCCCGGCCGGCGTCAGCCCTTCCTCACGGCCTTCATGTCCGGCAGCAGCGGTACGAGCCGGTCCCAGCGGGAGATCTGGCAGCCGTCACGGCGGTCGTACGTGGCGTCGACGGGCCGCCCGGCCCAGGTGCCGGTGACGTGCGCGGTGGCCGGGCCGCCGTACTGCATGGTGCAGAAGCCGCCTTCCGGCGCGGGCGCGAAGACGTCCTGCCCCCACCGCGTGTCCCGCTCCAGGGCGGCGCAGGCGCCGCGCGGGTCGGGGTGGCTGCCGCCGTCGGGGCCGCAGTACAGCTCGAACGTTCCGTCGGTCCCGTCGCCGGCGTTCCGCACGGTCACGGTGAGGTGATCGCGGTCCGGGCCGTCGGGCCCGGCCGGGGACAGGAGGTCGATCATGTCGGCCTGGGCGTAGGCGGCCGGGGGTGCGGCGGTCAGCGACCCGGCGGCGGCGACGGAGGCGGCGGCACCGATGAGGAGGCGCCGCAGGACGGGGCGGGCGGTGGCCCGGGGAGTGGCACGCAACATGCCCTGACTAACGCGAAGCGACCCCGGATGTTGCGCGCCGCCACGCGAGTGGGGCCCGCACCGGCCTGACAAGGCCTTTGCCCTGCGCCCTTCCCGCCTAGTACCGTGGGGGTCGATTGGTGACAGCACGCTCGACTGTGTCATCATCGGCACGCACCGCTCGCGCTCGCGCGGGAGTGATGCTGGAGGCGTCGCCTAGTCCGGTCTATGGCGCCGCACTGCTAATGCGGTTTGGGCCTTAAAGCCCATCGAGGGTTCAAATCCCTCCGCCTCCGCACTCGATCACGAAGCCCCGGTCATCCGACCGGGGCTTCGCTGTCGTTGCCGTCCGGCAGAGCGGTCGGAGGAACGGCCGGAAGTGCCGTTTCCGCAGCTCACAAGGGGTGCGGCTAACGGATTTCACATGGCGGCGGCAGTCATGTAATGTTCTTCCTGTCGCCGCGAGCGAGCCGGAAGGCCCGAGAGCGGCGAAAAAACAGAACAAGCACTCGTAGCTTAACGGATAGAGCATCTGACTACGGATCAGAAGGTTGCAGGTTCGAATCCTGCCGAGTGCACACAGGTGAGAGGCCCCGGAGAGATCCGGGGCCTCTTGCGTTTCGGAGGCGTACAGCAGCGGAGTACGGCAACGGGTGGCCCAAGAGGGTCGGCCAGCTCGCGGACAGGGTCCGCGCAATCCGTATGCGACCGGGGGGCGCGCACGTGCGCAGTAGGGGAGGGGAACTCATGAAGATCAAGACCAGCAGAGTGGTGCTCATGACCATGGTCCTGGCGGCGCTGGTGGGGTGCGGGCGCAGCGCAACGGAGGGAACAGGGGACTCGCCGGCTCGGGCTTCAGGTGCGCCGTCGTCGGCGCAAGGCGGTCTCTCTCCTGAGGATCTGCAGAGCCGGTGGTGGACGTGGGCGTTGTCGGAACCCGAAGGCACCAATCCGGTCGCTGACGAGGATGGGAGCGACTGTGAGCGCAACCAGCCGCAGGACGTGTGGTTCCTGGCGGGTACCTTCGGCACTCAGGCCGAGCGCACTTGCAACGTCCCCGAAGGGGTCCCTGTTGCCTTTCCCCTGGTGAACCTGATGGGTGAGCCGGCGGACTGCGCAATCTTCATGAGCAAGGCCAAGGGGTCCGCAGTCCTGGACGGCAAGAAGGTCGAATCGGAGAAGAACCGCGGAGAGCCGATCTCTGTGAAGGGCGTTGCCTTCAACCCCGTCACAGGCACCGACGAGCGCCTCACGACCACAGGGTGCGGCCTCTGGGTCCAGTTGCCCCCGCTGAAGCCAGGGAAGCACACACTGACAATTCGTGGGCAGGCCCAGGACTTCGCCGTTGGTGTGGACTACTCCCTGACCGTGGATGCCGCATAGGCGAACGGCGTGCAGGGGAACCCGAGTTCGGGGTCCCCTGGAGAGCAGGTCACGGTTACGGAGTCCTCAGCAGGCGCCGCCCTCTCTGGTTCCGGGACTGATCTTTCAGAGCTACGGTGCAGGTTCGAATCCTGCCCAGTGCACACAGGTCAGAGGCGTGGCCAGGGCCTGCGGCTTCCACCCACGGGTTGTTTCTCAAGGTCCTCACTCAACGCACCGGCTCCTCGACCGCCAACCAACTCCACGGCGACTGACGCCCGTTCGCACTACGATCACGTGGCCGCTGCTGAGCAGGTCATCGCGAGGGGACACGGACGTGAGAAGGACTGAGGGTCATGGAGGCCGCCGGCGGGGTCGGGGCACGGCTGCCCTGGCTGTCGCCACGGTGCTGTTTCCGCTCGTCGCGGGGTGTGGCGGGGGCCATGATGACGCCGACGCCGACCCCGGCGCCAAGGGCTCCAAGGCGAATGCGGGACGGCAGGGCGGGAGCAAGGGCGCGGGCCGGGCAAGCGGGGACTTCCCCGACAGGGATGTGATCGTCACCGCCTCGTGTTCCGTGCCCGCGAGCAATCCGGCCGGCGTGACGGTCACGGGCTGGGATCCGACGACGTGGAAACGGACCGTCTCCCGGACCTTCACCGTCCCGGCCGAGGCCGTGGTCGCGGAGGCCGACGACGTCGCCTCCCCGCTCGTGGAGCTGTGCGCTGACAACTTCCCCGGTGTCGGCACGTCCGAGGAAGGGCCGCGTGCCGTCGCCGCCACCCGGCTGCGGCAGCTCTTCGACAAGGACTTCTCCCGGATGGCCGTCGTCCTCATCGATCGTGAGACCGAGGCGACAGGGGTGGGGTACGTCGACACCAGCGGCAAGCTGACCAGGCTGTCCGGTGACCAGGGCGAGGGCTTCGGTGACACGCCGAAAGAGGAGAACGCCGTCTTCGCCCAGGACGGCAGGGCCGTCTGGTTCACCGAGAAGGACTCCTCGGATCGTGTGCGGATCGCCAGCCGTTCCGTCTCGGGAGACCACGCGGCGACCGAACAGGGGAGCGGTGACGGCCGCTACATGGACGGGGCCGGCCTTGCGCTCGTGGGTGACCCGGTGCGCGGGCTCTTCGGCGAGGAAGTCCGGATCAGTCCCGACGGGCGCAAGGCGACGGCCTTCATCACCTGGAAGGGCTACAGCGTGGCCGACGTGCCACAGGGCAGTGCGCTGCTCAAGGCCGAGGGTGTGAAGGCAGCTCGCACCCCGTTCGACGCCGACTGCCACCCCTACGGCTGGGTCGACGACAGGACCGTGCTGTGCGGGCCCCGGCTCGGCGACACCGAGGACCCGAAGCGGAAGAACTCCTTCTGGACGCTGGACACTTCCCGGCTCGACGGCACGGCGGATCTCCCGAAGGGTGCCCTGGGCGGTCCGATCATCCCGGCGACGGACCGGAAGAACACGGTGCGGGCCATTTCGCAGGACGGCAAGCAGATGATCTTCGCCTCGCTCCAGGGCACCCGGCACGACTTCTTCGTCTCCGCCATCGCCCCCGGCGCAACCCCGAAGAAGATCACTGCACGAGGCGCGGACAGGGCGCTGAGCGTGGGGGACGTCCTGGAGTGGCGATAGGGGCCGACGCCCATGACGTCTGCCGGCCTCGGACGCACAGCCAGGACCCTCACCGCTCGGAATGCTCTGCGGTACGCGGTGACGGAGTGGCTGCTGTCCGGGGTTCAGCCTCTCGGCCTCCTTCTTCTCCGTCGGTGGCGGTCCGCACCGGGGAAGGGGACGCTGGAGTCAGGGGCAACGTGATGGAGAGGAACTCCATGACTCAGTCCAGCCCAGACCACAAGGCGCGCACATCCTTCTTCTCCCGGCCCGCGGTCCGCCGCTTCGCACCTTTCGTTCTGGTCACCGCCGTCGCTCTGATCTTCATCTTCGAGAACCGCTCGGACGTCGAGATCCGCCTTCTCGTACCGATCGTGACCATGCCGCTGTGGGGAGCACTCCTGATCGCCTGGGGCCTCGGAGTGCTCGCCTGTCTCTTCACCGTGCGCCGACGCACGAGCCGGCACTCACGTCAGCCCAGGTAGCGACGGAGGCTCTGGTTCAGTCCGGGCGGCAGTGCTCCTCCAGGTAATCCGCCGCCAGTGTGCTCGCGCGGGTGAACCAGTCGTGCAGGACCGCGATCTCGTCCGGAGAGTAGTCCGCGAAGAGGTGTGTGAGGCGGGCGTAGTACGGCTCGTAGACCTCTCGGACACGGGCGACCGCGTCGGGCCGGGCCGCCACGCGGATCCGGCGGCGGTCCGTGGGGTCGGGGAGGCGGGTGATGTAGCCGGCGCGCTCCAGGCGGTTGAGGATGCCGGTGACCGCGCCGGTGGTGACGTGGACGCGGGCCGCCAGGTCACCTGCCGTGGGGAGGTTCTCGCCGGCCTCGATCACATAGGCGAAACAGGTGAGGTCGGTCACATTGAGGCCCACCTGCTGGGCGATCTCGTGCTGTCCGACCAGGTGAGTCGCGATGAGCTGGTCCATCGCCGAGAGCGCCTGCTCGGGTGTGGCGGCCGGACGCGGCTTCGCTGGCATTCCCAGATCCCTTAGTTCGTGAGATGTTTGGGCTGTAAATGTCTTAGCAGGTGAAGGGTTCGGCGGACAGGGGCCCTGGGGGCACGAGGGAGTGACACGTGAGTGCACATCAGTATGACCACGGGCACACGGTCGCAGGGTGGGTCGGAACCGGCATTGCCAGCGTCGGGGCCGGAGTGGCGGGGCTCGGGGTCATCAAGGTCTCGGGCGCGCTGATCGGCGGCGGCCTGGCGATCGGGGTCGTGAGCCTGCTCGTCACCTGGGCCCTGCATCTCGCCGGGTGGGGGAAGGGGCCGGGGCTGCGGCCCCGGGCGGAGTGGGGGTGGCGGGTGCGGGACTCGGCGGCTCCGGGCGGGCACGCGGAGTGCCTGGCGTGCCGGCTGGCCGGACGGGGGCGTGGCGCGCGTGCGGTGGTGGTGCCGGTCATGCCGGCCCAGCGCGAGAGCGAGCCGGAGACCGTCGCCGGCGCCAGGGCCGACTCCGTGCGCTGAGGCCGCTCCCGCGTGGCCGCTGCGTGTGGTCGTCGGCTCCGTGTGCCGAGGGCACTCCCCCGTGGGCGCCGCGTGTTCGTCGCCGGCTCCCTGTGCCGAGGCCGCTCCTCACCGCCCGCCCCGCGGGGTCGCCGGTTCTGCGCGGCGAGGGCGTCTCCACCGGCCGCACCGCATTGTCGGTGGTGCCGCCTACCCTCGGCAGAGATGGCACAGGCATGGAAGTGCTCGGGACTGCGGTGGTCGGCGGACGGTCCCGTGCTGGTGTGGGACGGCGGCCGGCACAGTGCGCTGACCCGGGGGAAACGCGTGGCCTTCGGGGTCGCGGAGGGGGATGTGCGCAGCTGCGTGGGGGCCCGGGGGCACACCTGCCCGGTCGGTGCGGCCGTGCCGGGGCGCAGTACGGGGGCGCGGTGCGAGGAGTGTGCGCGGCTGGAGCGGGCGCACTCCGTGGCGGCGGACACCATCGCCGACGACCCCCGGCCGTATCACGTGTATCTGGCGTGGTTCGGACCCGGCATGGTCAAGGTCGGGATCACGGCGGAGGCGCGCGGCTCCGCACGGCTCCTGGAGCAGGGGGCCGTCTGTTTCAGCTGGCTCGGCCTCGGTCCGCTCATGGCCGCGCGGCGTACGGAGGAACTGCTGCGGGCCGCCCTGCGGGTGCCCGACCGGATCCCGTACTGCGAGAAGCGGGCGGTCCGGGCCGCCCTGCCGGAGACCGCCGACGACCGGGCCCGTGAGGTGGCCGAGCTCTACGAGCGGGCGGTCGCGCTCCCCGCGTGGCCGGAGTCGCTCGTCCGCGAGCCGCTGAGGGTCGTCGATCACGTGGGGGTCTTCGGGCTCGGGGGGCTGCCCGTCGCCGTCGGGCAGGTGAGCGAGCTCGTCGCCGGGGGTGCGGTCGGCGGGGAGCTCGTCGCGGCCGCGGGGCCCGATCTGCATCTGGCCACCGGAGGCGGGGTGGTGGTGCTGGACACGCGGTTGATGACGGGGTGGGGTCTGGTGCCCGCCGCTTCGGGTGAACTGACCGTGCCGATCCGGCAGTTCAGGGAGGCGGCCGGCGTGCAGGACGGGTTGTTCTGATCCGCCCGGCGCTTTCCCGGGCCTTGCCCGATAAGCGCCTGTGCGTTTCTCAGGGAAATCACAGGATGCCGAAAGCGTGTTCTCAGAGCTCCCCGACATCGTGTTCACATGACCACGACCTCGCCCCAGGGGCGCACCGAACTGCTCAGGCCGGACGGGAGCCCCGTCCGCGTGCTGGTGGTCGACGACGAGATGTCGATCACCGAGCTGCTGTCCATGGCACTGCGCTACGAGGGATGGCAGATCAGGAGTGCCGGTGACGGCACGGGCGCGATCCAGGCCGCCCGCGACTTCCGGCCCGACGCCGTCGTCCTCGACATGATGCTGCCCGACATGGACGGACTGGCCGTGCTCGGGCGGTTGCGCCGGGAGCTGCCGGACGTGCCGGTGCTCTTCCTCACCGCGAAGGACGCCGTCGAGGACCGGATCGCCGGACTGACGGCGGGCGGGGACGACTACGTCACCAAGCCGTTCAGCCTGGAGGAGGTCGTCGCGCGGCTGCGCGGGCTGATACGCCGCTCCGGTGCCGCCGACCGGCGGTCGGAATCCGTGCTGGTCGTCGGCGATCTCACCCTCGACGAGGACAGCCACGAGGTGACCCGGGCCGGGGACGGCATCCATCTGACCGCGACCGAGTTCGAGCTGCTGCGGTTCCTGATGCGCAATCCACGGCGCGTGCTCAGCAAGGCGCAGATCCTCGACCGCGTGTGGTCGTACGACTTCGGCGGCCAGGCCAACGTCGTCGAGCTCTACATCTCCTATCTGCGGCGGAAGATCGACGCCGGGCGCGAACCGATGATCCACACGCGGCGCGGTGCCGGATACCTGATCAAGCCCGCGGCTTCATGAGCGTACGGCGGCGGCCGCGTACGCAGCAGGGGGCGGGCAGGCGGTGGGCAGGCAAGCCGCGCACGCTGCGGACACGGCTCGTCGTCGCTTCCGTGGTGCTGATCGCGGTGGTGTGCGCGGTCATCGGGACCGTGACGACGCTCGCGCTGAAGTCCCACCTCTACGAGCAGCTGGACGGTCAGCTCGGCGCGGCCGCGTACAGGGCCGCGCAGAGCCCGCCCAGGGAGCCGGACGCGGACGGGGTCGACAGGCCCGCCGGGCAGACGAGGGAGAGCCTCAGCGACTTCGTCACGCGGGGGCCCCAGCCGGGCGGTACGGTCGTCGCCAAGGTCGAGGGCGGCCGGATCACGGACTCCGCGTACGGCGTCTCCGACGACAACTACCAGGTGAGCCCCCGGAAGCTGAACCCCGCACAGACCGCCGCGCTCGCCTCCCTGCCGCAGTCCCCCGGAGATCCGAGGACCGTCGACATCCCAGGGCTCGGCGACTACCGGGTCGCGTTCAAGAGCGGCGACAAGGGCAGCTACTACGTAGCCGTCCCGACCGCCGAAGTCGACAACACCATCAGCACCCTCGTCCTGGTGGAGCTCAGCGTCACGGGTGCCGGTCTCGCCGCCGCCGGTCTCGCCGGTCACGTACTGGTCGGCGTCGCCACCCGCCCCCTGCGCCGCGTCGCGGCCACCGCCACCCGCGTCTCCGAACTGCCCCTGCACACCGGCGAGGTGAACCTCAACGAGCGGGTCCCCGACGCGGAGACCGACCCGCACACCGAGGTCGGCCGGGTCGGCGCCGCGCTCAACCGGATGCTGGACCACGTCCACGGGGCGCTGCACGCACGGCAGCAGAGCGAGACGCGCGTCCGGCAGTTCGTCGCCGACGCCAGTCACGAACTCAGAACACCCCTCGCCTCCATCCGCGGCTACGCCGAACTCACCCGGCGCGGCAGGGAGCAGGTCGGGCCCGACACCCGGCACGCGCTGGGCCGGATCGAGTCCGAGGCCGGGCGGATGACCCTCCTTGTGGAGGATCTGCTGCTGCTCGCCCGGCTGGACGCGGGACGGCCGCTCCAGTTCGGGCAGACCGACCTCGTCCCGCTCGTCGTGGACACCATCAGCGACGCCCGGGCGGCCGGCCAGGACCACAACTGGCGTCTCGACCTGCCCGACGAGCCCGCGCTCGTGTCGGCGGACGCGGCCCGGCTGCAACAGGTGCTGATCAACCTGCTCGGCAACGCCCGCACCCACACACCTGCCGGCACCACCGTCACCGCCCGTGTCCAGCGGCGCGGGACCTGGCTGTGCGTGGACGTCGAGGACAATGGGCAGGGGATCCCGCCCGCGTTGCTCCCGCACGTCTTCGAGCGGTTCGCCCGGGGCGATTCCGCGCGCTCCCGCGCGACGGGCTCGACCGGTCTCGGCCTCGCCATCGTGCAGGCCGTGGCGAGCGCGCACGGCGGTGCCGTGACCGTCGACAGCGTGCCCGGGCGGACCGTCTTCACCGTGCACCTGCCCGCGCTCCCGGCGCAGCCGCAGCCGGACATGAGCCGGCAGCAGCACTCACAGGCACGTCACAGCGTCAGCACACCGGCACGACAGGGCGCCTGACGAAGGTCGGTTCCATGCGAACCGACTCTTCTCCCGGCACCCTGCCGGCGCGGGAGCACCTCCCGGCCGCACCAGCCGGTACGCCTGTCCTGGACGTAGTGATCCCCGTCTACAACGAGGAGAAGGACCTCCAGCCGTGCGTCCGCAGACTGCACGAGCACCTCGACCGGACGTTCCCCTACGCGTTCCGCATCACGATCGCGGACAACGCCTCCACGGACTCCACCCCGCAGGTGGCGCGGCAACTGGCGGCGCAGATCCCCGAGGTGACCACCTTCCGCCTGGAGCAGAAGGGGCGCGGCCGGGCCCTGCGGGCCGTGTGGTCCGCCTCGGACGCCCCGGTCCTCGCCTACATGGACGTGGACCTGTCCACCGACCTCAACGCCCTGCTGCCGCTGGTGGCGCCGCTGATCTCCGGTCACTCCGACCTCGCGATCGGCTCCCGGCTGGCGCGCAGCTCCCGGGTGGTGCGCGGACCCAGGCGGGAGTTCATCAGCCGGGCCTACAACCTCATCCTGCGCGGCTCGCTCCAGGCGCGGTTCTCGGACGCCCAGTGCGGCTTCAAGGCGGTCCGCCGGGACGTGGCGCAGATACTGCTGCCCCTGGTCGAGGACACCGGCTGGTTCTTCGACACCGAGATGCTGGTGCTCGCCGAGCGCGCGGGGCTGCGGATCCACGAGGTGCCGGTCGACTGGATCGACGACCCCGACTCGACCGTGCACATCGTCAGGACCGCGACCGACGACCTGAAGGGCGTGTGGCGGATCGGCCGGGCCCTGGCCACCGGCTCGCTGCCGCTGGACCGGCTCGCCCGGCCGTTCGGTGACGACCCGCGCGACCGGGGCATCGAGGACGTGCCGAAGGGACTCGCCCGCCAGCTCGTCGGATTCTGCGTGGTCGGCGCCCTGTCCACCCTGTTCTACCTGCTGCTCTACAGCGGCTTCCGGGTGTTCACCGGTTCCCAGATCGCCAACGCCCTCGCGCTGCTGGTCTCGGCGGTCGCCAACACCGCGGCCAACCGGCGGCTCACCTTCGGGGTGCGCGGGCGGGGCGGGGCCGTACGGCACCAGGCGCAGGGGCTGGTGGTCTTCGGTATCGGACTCGCCCTGACCAGCGGCTCGCTCGCGGCACTGAACGCGGCGACCTCCGAGCCCGCCCACTCCACCGAACTGGCCGTCCTCGTCGCGGCCAACCTCGCGGCCACCGTGCTGCGCTTCCTGCTCTTCCGGGCGTGGGTGTTCCCGGACCGGCGCGAGGACGACCCGGCATGTGCCGCCGCCCCTGCCTCCTCGCCCTCGTACGACACCACCTCCTTCCGCGCCGGTGACGTCGCGGACTCCTGGCGGGACGCCACCGCGCAGCTGCTGCCGGTGCGCCCGCACGACACCGATGCGAAGGACCTGCGATGACCGTCCACTTCGACCAGCGGGCCACCGGCACAGGCGCGAGCCCCGGCACCCGGTCCCCGGCGCCCGAGCCGCACGCCGGTGCCCCGGCCCGGACCTTCCCGCAGCGGCTGTGGCGCGGCCGGCCCGAGGACCCCCGCTGGGCCCGCCCGGCCTTCCTCGCCCTGCTGCTGGCGACGGCCGTCCTCTACCTCTGCAACCTGAGCGCCTCGGGCTACGCCAACTCCTTCTACTCCGCGGCCGTTCAGGCGGGCAGCCAGTCGTGGAAGGCGTTCTTCTTCGGCTCGCTGGACGCGGCGAACGCGATCACCGTGGACAAGCCCCCGGCAGCGCTGTGGCCGATGGCCCTCTCCGTGCGGCTCTTCGGCCTCAGCTCCTGGGCGATCCTCGTGCCCGAGGTCCTCATGGGCGTCGGCACGGTGGCCGTCGTGTACGCGGCCGTGCGCCGCCGGTTCAGCCCGGCTGCCGGGCTGATCGCGGGCGCCGTCCTCGCGCTCACCCCCGTCGCGGCGCTGATGTTCCGCTTCAACAACCCCGACGCGATGCTGGCGCTGCTGATGGCGGTGGCCTGCTGGCTCGTCATCCGCGCCCTGGAGGACGGCCGCACGAAGTGGCTGCTGTGGGCCGGTGCCGCGATCGGCTTCGCCTTCCTCGCGAAGACCCTCCAGGCCTTCCTGATCCTGCCGCCGCTCGCCCTCGTGTACGGCGTGTGCGCCCCCGTGCCGGTGAGGAAGCGGATCGGTCAACTCGCCGCGGGGCTCGCCGCGATCGTCGTCTCCGGCGGCTGGTGGGTCGCGGTCGTCGAACTCTGGCCCGCGGCCTCCCGCCCGTACATCGGCGGCTCGCAGAACAACAGCTTCCTCGAACTGACCTTCGGCTACAACGGCCTGGGGCGCCTCAACGGCGACGAGACCGGCAGTGTCGGAGGCGGTGGGGGCGGCGGGAACGGCGGCGGCAACTGGGGAGAGACCGGCTGGGACCGGCTGTTCGGCTCGTCCATCGGCGGCCAGATCTCCTGGCTGATCCCGGCCGCGCTGATCCTCCTCGTCGCGGGGCTGGTGGCCACACGCAAGGCCCGCCGGACCTCGGCGACCCGTGGCGCGTTCCTGGTGTGGGGCGGGGCGCTGCTCACGACCGTGCTCGTCTTCAGCTACATGCAGGGCATCTTCCACGAGTACTACACGGTCGCCCTCGCGCCCTACGTCGCCCCGCTGATCGGCATGGGCACGGCCCTGCTCTGGGAGAAGCGGGACAAGGCGTGGGCGTCGCTGACCCTGGCCGCCGCGATGACGGCGACCGCGGCCTGGGGGTACGTCCTGCTCAACCGCTCCTCCGACTACCTGCCCTGGCTCAGGTGGCTCGTCCTGGTCGGCGGTCTGACGGCGGCCCTCGGCCTGGTCTTCGCCGCCCGCCTGGGACGCCGGCTCGCCCTCGGCGCGGCCGGGCTCGGCCTCGTCGCAGCGCTGGCCGGTCCGGCGGCGTACACCCTCACCACGGTGAACGAGGGACACACCGGCTCGATCGTCACGGCGGGCCCGGCGGTCGCGGGCAGCCGCGGCGGACCGGGTGGTGGCGGCGGACCGGGCGGTCCCGGCGGGGGCGGCTTCCCGGGCGGCGGCCCGAACCAGCAGGGCCAGCAGGGCCAGAACCAGCAGGGCCAGAACCAGCAGAACGGCAACGGCTTCCCCGGCAACGGCTTCCCCGGCGGCGGCTTCCCGGGCGGCGGCCCGAACCGGCAGGGCCAGAACCAGCAGTACGGCGACGGCGGTCGTACGGACGGTACGGGCGGAGGCGGCGGCATCGGCGGCCTGCTCAACGGCGCCGGCGTCAGCTCCGAGGCCAAGAAGCTGCTGGAGACCGACGCCGACCGGTACACCTGGGCCGCGGCGGCCATCGGTGCCCAGAACGCGGCGAGTTACCAGCTGTCCACCGGCGACCCGGTGATGGCGATCGGCGGCTTCAACGGTACGGACCCGTCCCCGACCCTGGCCCAGTTCAAGCAGTACGTGGCGGACGGAAAGATCCACTACTTCATCGCCTCGGGCGGCATGGGCGGCAGGGGCGGCAGCAGCGACAGCACCTCCTCCCGGATCACGTCCTGGGTCGAGGCCACCTTCAAGGAGGTCACGGTCGGTTCGGTCACGTTCTACGACCTCACGCAGGAGGCGAGCAGCTGACACGTCCCTGACCGGACACGGGGCGGTGGCCGAAAGCCACCGCCCCGTGCCGGTCCCCGCAGAAACGCTGTTGTACGCCGTAGAGGAGCTGCTCTACGGTGTACAGCATGACGACGTCCCCCCAGGAAACGGCCCCGCCGCAGACGGCCCACGGAAGCCACCCGCAACGCTGGCTGATCCTCGGGGTCATCTGCCTCGCGCAGCTCACCGTGCTGCTCGACAACACGATCCTCAACGTGGCGATCCCCTCGCTCACCCGCGAGATGGACGCGACGACCGCCGACGTCCAGTGGATGATGAACGCCTACGCACTGGTCCAGTCGGGCCTGCTGCTCACCGCGGGCAACGCCGCCGACCGCTACGGCCGCAAGCTGCTGCTGATGTCCGGCCTGGCGATCTTCGGCCTGGGCTCGCTGGCGGCCGGCCTCTCCCAGAACCCGGGCCAGCTGATCGCGGCCCGCGCGGGCATGGGCGTCGGCGGCGCGCTGCTGATGACCACGATCCTCGCGGTCGTCGTGCAGATCTTCGACGACCAGGAGCGGGTGAAGGCCATCGCGCTGTGGTCGACGGTCAGTTCGCTCGGCTTCGCGGCCGGCCCGCTGATCGGCGGCGTGATGCTGAACCACTTCTGGTGGGGCGCGATCTTCCTGATCAACATCCCGGTCGCGCTGCTCGGCCTGGTCGCGGTCGCGGTGCTGGTGCCGGAGTCCAAGCACCAGGCCGGGGACCGGCCCGACCTGCTCGGCGCGGTGCTCTCGACCATAGGCATGACGGCCGTCGTGTACGCGATCATCACCGGGCCCGAGCACGGCTGGACATCCGCCCAGGTGCTGGTCTCGGCGCTGATCGGCGCGGCCGTGCTCGGGCTGTTCGTGCTGTGGGAGCTGCGCACCGAGCACCCGATGCTCGACATGCACTTCTTCCGCAACCAGAAGTTCGTGGGCGCGGTCGCGGGCGCGATCCTCGTGGCGTTCGGCATGACGGGGTCGCTGTTCCTGCTCACCCAGCACCTCCAGTTCGTCCTCGGCTACGAGCCGCTGGACGCCGGGCTGCGGACGGCGCCGCTGGCGCTGACCGTCGTCGCGCTCAACTTCACGGGGGTCGGGGCGAAGCTGGTCCTCAAGGCGGGCACGCCGGCGGCGATCGCGCTCGGTATGACCCTGGTGTCCGCCGGTCTCGCGGCGATCGCGCTGCTCGGAGGGCACGGGTACGAAGGCATGCTGCTCGGCCTGGTCGTGATGGGGGCGGGTGTGGCGCTGTCCATGCCGGCCATGGCCAACGCGATCATGGGGGCGATCCCGCCGGAGAAGGCGGGTGTGGGAGCCGGGATCAACGGGACGCTCGCGGAGTTCGGCAACGGGCTGGGTGTCGCCGTCCTCGGGGCGGTGCTCAACTCCCGGTTCGCGTCGCTGGTCGCGGTGTCGGCGGCATCGCTGCCGGCGGCGCTGGCGGCGGCGGACTCGGCCGAGGAGAAGGCCAGGATCTCCAACGCGTTCGCCTCCGGCCTGGAGACGAGTCAGCTGGTGGGTGCGGTCGCCGTGCTGGCGGGTGGGCTGGTCGCGGCAGGGTTGTTGCGGCGTGCCGAGCGGGCAGAGTCGGCCTAGGAGCTCGACGCTGGTCGTATGCGCGGGTGCGGGTGCGGGTGCGGGTTCGTCGTGGTCGATCGCGCCCACGCGGCGGAGCCGCACATCGGCACAGCCCCGCGCTCCCGAAAAGACGGCGCATCTAGCATGAGCGGCGTTGGAAGATCGAGGAAGGTGCGCCATGGCGGAAGCCGCCCGGCAGGATCAGTCGCGGTCCAGCGTCTGGCTGGAGGGCACGGCGCGCCGGCGGCGCGGTGGCGGGCAGCCCTCGGGGCTGGACCGGGACCGGATCATCGAGGCCACCGTGCGGCTGCTGGACGCAGAGGGCCTGGCCAAGTTCTCCATGCGGCGGCTGGCCGGCGAGCTGAACGTCACCGCGATGTCCGTCTACTGGTACGTCGACACCAAGGACCACCTGCTCGAACTGGCCCTGGACGCGGCCATGGGCGAGATGGTCCTGCCCGATCCGGAGGCCGACGACGCCGACTGGCGCGACCAGACGCGAGTGCTGGCCCGGGGCTACCGAACCCTGCTGGTGCGCCACCCCTGGGTGTCCGCGCTGGTCGGCACCTTCCTCAACATCGGCCCGAACAACCTGGCCTTCTCCAGGGTCGTACAGCGCGTCATGCGCAGGACGGGGCTGCCCGCGAAACGGCTGACGAGCGGGATCTCGGCCGTCTTCCAGTTCGTCTACGGCTACGGCACCCTCGAAGGCCACCTCTCCGCCCGGTCCGCGGCCGCCGGCATGTCCGTGGACGAGTACTTCCAGGACGCCGTGAGCGCGGTGACCGAGGCCCCGCAGGCCGCGGACGTCATGCGGGAGTCGCGGGAGCTCATGGAGGCGCGTGGCGGGGAGACGGTGGCGGAGATGCTGGAGCGGGACTTCGAGTTCGCGCTGGAACTGCTGATCGCCGGCATCGAGACGATGGTGGCCCGCGAGGCGGAGGCCGCAGGGGAGAGCTGACCTACTCCCCTTCGACCAGCCGCGCCGGGAACCCGCCGGTCGCCACCGGCCCCCACCGCTCCGGCGTGATGCGGATGATCGACTTGCCCTGCTTGAGCATGGCCGCGCGGTACTCGTCCCAGTCGGGGTGCTCGCCGGCGATGTTCCGGTAGTACTCGACGAGCGGTTCGACGGAGTCGGGGGCGTCGACGACCTCGGCCGTGCCGTCGATCTGCACCCAGGGGCCGTCCCAGTCGTCGCTGAGCACGAGCAGGCTCACGCGGGGGTCCCGCTTGGCGTTGCGGGTCTTGGCGCGCTCCGGGTAGGTGGAGACCACGATCCGGCCGGAGTCGTCGACACCGCAGGTCAGCGGGGAGCCCTGGGGGCCACCGCCGGCCCTGCGCGTGAGCAGGATCGCGTGGTGCCGGGGGCGCACGAAGTCGAGCAGCTCCTCCAGGGAGACGCGGGTGTTCGTCGCGATGTTCGGTGCCATGTGCGGCAGCCTACGACGCCAGGGCTTCGGCGAGGTCGTCGTACACGGGGACGTCCCGGCGCAGGCCGGTCAGCTCCAGGACGCGGCTCGTGATCCCCTCCGGCCGGGCCACGAGACGCACCACGGCGCCGGGAGGCAGCAGCTGCCGCACGTCGTTGATGAGGCGGACGCCCTGGGAGTCCATGAAGGAGGTCGTGCTCAGGTCGAGGACCAGGACCTCCAGCCGGTCACCACGGGCCCCGGCTGCGGACATGACGAGGGGCAGCAGTTCCGCCGCGTTGCAGAAGTCGATCTCGGCGGGCATCGTGAGGTGGACGCGACCGGGGAGGTCGCGCGGTTCTGTGGGATTCGTGAAGAAGGTCACGGCACTCACCTGGCAGACGTTCGTCCGGTTTCCGGTAAGGCCGCTTCCTGACCCGTTGCGCCATTCCACCATGCCGGGGGCGGGTCGTGGAAGCGCCCCGCAGCGACGTCGGCCGGGCGTCACTTGGAGGCAACCGAACAGTTAGAGTGCTGTCCGTCCTGTGCTCGCAGTCGGGAATGTGCTGCGGAGCTCTCCTGCGCACGGCCATGGCCGTGCATGCCGAAGAGGTTCGTGGTGGCTGCGTCCGAGTTTCCTGATTTGCCCCGTTTTCCGGCTGGCGCCGAACTGGCCGAGGCCCTCACGGTGGCTTCTCGGCAGCTGCACGAAACCCTCACGCCGCACAGCGCCCTGCGCACGGCGGTCCGGCTGGCGGTGCATCTCATGCCGGGCGCCGAGCACGCCGGCATCTCCGTGCTCGAACGCGGCAACAAGCTCCGTACGCTCGCCTGGACCGACGAGGTCGTGCGCTCCGCCGAGTCCCGGCACACCGGCCGCGAACAGCACGGCCTGTGGGACGAGTTGTGGAACAGCCCGATGACGCGCATAACGGACAGCGAGGCCGACGACGGCTGGGACGTGCTCGCGGCGCTGGGGCTGCGCTCCGCGCTGTCGCTGCGGCTGCGCGCCGACCGCCGCCGGCTGACCGTCCTCACGGCGTACGCGCGCAAGCCGGGCGTCTTCGACGAGGAGGCCACGCGCGTAGGCCGGCTGTTCAGCGCGCACGTCAGCATCGCCCTGGACTCGGCGACCGTGCGCGAGCAGCTCACCGAGGCCATGCACACCCGGGACCTGATCGGCCAGGCCACCGGCATCCTCATGGAACGCCAGGGCATCGACGCGTCCGCGGCCTTCGAGAGCCTGGTGCGGGCCTCCCAGCGGGAGAACGTGAAACTGCGCGACCTCGCCCGCCGGATCGTCGGTGCGCACAACACCCCCTGAGGTGAGGTGAATTACGTCAGGAGGCGTGTCGGGCCGGTGAGGGGATACCCGTACGGTCATGAGTTCCGAAGCGTCCGACACGCTGGACCAGGCGATGGTGCGCAGCAGCGGTCTCGACACCCTGCTGCGTGATCTGACCGACCGCGCGGTGCAGGAGGTGCCCGGCGCGGACGCGTGCAGCATCACCGTGCGCCGCGCGGGCCGGCTGCTCACCCTGGCCGGCAGCGACGGCATGCCCAGCGGCCTGGACCTGCGCCAGTACGAGAACGGCTCGGGGCCCTGCGTGGACGCGGCCGAGACCGGCGAGGAGCAGTACGCCCCGGATCTCGCCGAGGAGTCCCGCTGGCCTGCGTACACGGAGTACGCGCTGTCCACGGGCGTCCGCTGTGTGCTGGCGGTGCCGGTCGCCGTCGAGGGCGAGAGCGGCGCCGCGCTCAACTGCTACGGCGTGCGGGCCGGGGCGCTGGACACGGGCCGGGAGGCGGCCCGGGCCTTCGCGGCGCGGGCCGGGGACGCGATCGTCGTGGCGCTGCGGATCGAACGCCGGCGCCAGTCGGCGGCCGACGTGCGCACCGCGCTGCTCTCCCGCAGCGTCATCGACCAGGCGGTCGGCATCCTGATGGCCCGGGAGCGGATCGACGCACGGATCGCGCTGGAGCGGCTGCGCCGGGTCTCGCAGGACCGGAACGTCAAGCTCCGGGACCTGTGCGACCAGTTGGTGGCGCGGGTGTCCGCCCCGGACTCACACCGCCGGAAGTGACGCGCCCTGCACGGCCTGGATGTCCAGCTCCACCTTCAGCGTCGTGCCGACGGCGGCGATGCCGGCCTGCAGGACCTGGTTGTAGTTCATCGCGAAGTCCTCGCGGTGCAGTTCGGTCGTCGCGCGGAACGCCGCCCGGGTGCCGCCCCACGGGTCCGGACCCGTGCCGAGGTAGGCCAGATCCAGGTCCACGGGCCGCACGACCCCGTGCATGCACAGCTCGCCGTGGACGGTCCACCGGTCGGACCCGGCCGCCGTCAGCCCCGTCGACCGGAAGGTGATCTCCGGGAACCGCTCGACGTCCAGGAAGTCCGGTGACTTCAGGTGCCCGTCGCGCATGCCGTTGCCGGTATCGATGGAAGCGGCCCGGATCACCGCCTCCACGCGCGACTTGGTGACGTCGTCCGGGGCGATCTCGATCGAGCCGGAGAACTCCGTGAACCGGCCGTGCACGCTGGAGATGCCCAGGTGCTGGGCGACGGCGGCCACGCTGGAGTGCACCGGGTCGACGGTCCACGGCCCGGGCGGAGGCAGCTCGGTGCCGCCCTGGCGGGCCAGCGTCACGGTGCCGGCCTCGGCCCGCCCGCTCG
Source organism: Streptomyces sp. SID5643 (assembly GCF_009872555.1). Classification (NCBI taxonomy): domain Bacteria; kingdom Bacillati; phylum Actinomycetota; class Actinomycetes; order Kitasatosporales; family Streptomycetaceae; genus Streptomyces; species Streptomyces sp. SID5643. The sequence goes on along the minus strand of NZ_WWIC01000167.1, from coordinate 4,058 downwards.
CGGTCACGATCACGCTGGAGGCCGCGGGCGCATAGCCCACGGCCGTGACGATGACGGTGTACGCCCCCGGCTCCATCGGCGTCGCGTCCCGTATGGCGCCCTCCGCGTCGGCCTCGGCCCGCAGCACCTGCGCGCCGGTCATGTCCGCCACCGTGACGACCGCGTGTGACACGGCCCATCCGTCCCGGGTGCGGATCCTCGCGGTCAGTCCCATCTCAACTGCTCCTCAGAAAGAAACCGGCCCGCGACGGGGGGCGCACCTCCGCTCGGAGCGCGCCCACCTGTCACGGGCCGGGGCCGGACTACTCGCCGGGGTGGGCGAGTTCGATGTCGTGGGCGTCGGTGCCGGCGCCCGTGACCGTCAGGGCGGTGGCCACCGGCGGGTAGCCCGTGGCGATGACGGTGTACTCGCCGCCGTCCAGGTCGGTGAAGGCGTACGCCCCGTCCGCCCCGGTCGTGGCCGAGCCGACGACGTTGCCCGCCTGGTCGACCAGCGTCACCCGGGCGTCGGCCAGCGGGCCGTGCGGGGCCCGGACGACACCCTGGACGCGGGCGCCCGCCTCCAGGTCGATCTCGACCCGGGTGACCCCGGTGCCGCTCACTTCGACGGGCAGGGCGCGCGGCCGGTACCCGGCGGCGTTCACCGCGACGGTCACCGCCCCCGGCACCAGCTCGGCGAAGGAGAACTCGCCCTGCTCACCCGTGGTCCCGTTGGCCAGCAGGTCGCCCCGCACATCCGTCACGATGACCATGGCGTCCTTGACCGGCTGCCCGCTCACGGCGGCCCGCACCAGGCCGGTCAGCCCGCTGGTGCCGCTGAGCAGGATGTCGTAGGCGACCGGCTCGCCGTTCACCACGACCGTGGACGCCTGCGGCTGGAACCCGTCGGCCGAGGCGATCAGCACGTACGACCCCGCGCCCGGCGCGTCGACCGCGTAGGAGCCGTCGGCCTGCGCCACGGACCGGCCCAGCTGACGCCCGGCCAGTGAGATCAGCGTGACGGCGGCCTGCGGCACGGGCGCGGACTCGTTCCCGCGGACGAAGCCGCTGACCGGGACGCCTCCGGAGGCCTCCTCGGCAGGCACGGCCGTGGCGACGGCGGCGAGCCGCTGTGTCGCCTCGGGCCCGGTCCCGTCGGCGGCCCGGGTCTCGGCCACGGCCCAGCTCGGCACGGTCTTCTCCGCTTCGGCGGCCTCGACGGCGGCTTCGGCCGGAACCACAGCCGGCGTCTGCGTGTCGGCGGCCTGCGCCAGTCCGCCCTTCGTCTTCAACGGGACCTCCTTGATGAACAGCGACACCAGCATCGCGAGCAGCGCCAGCGGGGCGGAGTAGAGGAACACGTCCGCGACACCGTGGCCGTAGGCGCTCTCCACGACGGTGCGGATCGGCGCGGGCATCGTGCTCAGGTCGGGGATGCCGCCGCCGCCCGTGCCGGCGTGACCGAGGGACGCGCCCTTGGGGCCGAGGTCGGCGAGGCCGTCCTTGACGTAGTCGGTGATCCGGTTGCCCAGGACCGCGCCCAGGGCGGAGACGCCCACGGCACCGCCGAGGGACCGGAAGAAGGTCACCGTGGAGCTGGCGGCACCCAGGTCGCCCGGCTCCACCTGGTTCTGCGTGCACAGCACCAGGTTCTGCATCATCATGCCGATGCCGAGACCCAGCAGCGCCATGAAGATCGCTATGTGCCAGTACTCGGTGTCGTACCGGATCGTGCCCAGCAGTCCCAGACCCGAGGTCACCAGCACACCGCCGCCGACCAGCCAGCCCTTCCAGCGCCCGGTCCGGGTGATGACCTGGCCGGAGACGGTGGAGGAGATGAACAGGCCCGCGATCATCGGGATCGTCATGACGCCGGACATCGTCGGCGACTTGTCCCGGGCCAGCTGGAAGTACTGGCTGAAGAAGACGGTGCCCGCGAACATCGCGACACCGACGAACAGCGAGGCCAGCGAGGCCAGCGCGATGGTGCGGTTGCGGAACAGCCGCAGCGGGATGATCGGCTCGCTCGCCTTCGCCTCGACGAGGACGAACACCGCCAGCAGCACCAGCGAACCGCCGACCATCGCGTACGTCTGCCAGGACACCCAGTCGTACTTGTCACCGGCGAAGGTGACCCACACCAGCAGCAGGCAGACGGCCGCCGTGATGAAGAAGGCGCCGGCCCAGTCGACCTTGACCTTCCGCTTGACCACGGGCAGGCGCAGGGTCTTCTGCAGCACGATCAGGGCGATCACGGCGAAGGGCACGCCGACGTAGAAGCACCAGCGCCAGCCGAGCCAGTCGGTGTCGGTGATGACACCGCCGACCAGCGGACCGCCGACCATGGCGGTGGCGAAGGTGGCGCCGAGGTAGCCGTTGTACCGGCCGCGCTCACGTGGCGAGATCATCGCCGCCATGATGATCTGGGCCAGCGCGGACAGACCGCCCATGCCGATGCCCTGGACCGCGCGGAAGGTGATGAGCATGCCCGGGTTCTGGGACATGCCGGCCGCCGCCGAGCCGAGCACGAAGACGACCAGCGCGAGCTGGATCAGCAGCTTCTTGGAGAACAGGTCGGCGAGCTTGCCCCACAGCGGGGTGGAGGCGGTCATCGTCAGCAGGGACGCGGTGACGACCCAGGTGTAGGCGCTCTGGCCGCCGCCGAGGTCGCTGATGATCCGGGGCAGGGCGTTGGAGACGATCGTCGACGACAGGATCGCGACGAACATGCCGAGCAGGAGGCCGGTGAGGGCCTCCATGATCTGCCGGTGCGTCATCGGAGTGCCGTCGCCGGAGGAGCCGTGGGAGCCTCCCCCGTGCTTGGCATGAGCCCGCACACCGGCTGGTGTGGTCGTTGCCATGGGCTTCCTTCTCTTACGTGCTTGCGGGTGTACGGGTGGTCTGGTCGAAAGCGGCCGGCGCTGCCCGGGTCCCGGGCCGGCAGTCGAAGCTCTCCCTCAGCCGCGCCATGAGGCTGGTGAGCCGGCCGACGTCCTCGTCCGACCAGTCGCTCAGGCGCTCGGCGAGGACCTCGGTGGTCCGCCGGGACAGCTCGTCGAGCTGTGCGTGGCCCGCGGGTGTGAGGCGCAGGATGCGTGAGCGTCTGTCCGCGGGGTCGGGGGAACGCTCGATCCAGGCCCGGGCCACGACGTGCGCGACATGGCGGCTGGTGACCGACATGTCCACCGCCAGCAGCTCGGCGAGCTTGCTCATGCGCATGTCGCCGTGGCGCCCCAGCAGCGTCAGGACGGCCGCCGACCCGCCGGGGCACTCGGCGGGCATGATCCGGCCGAGCTCCCGCTTCACGGCACCGAAGGCGCTGAACTGGCGGACCAGCTCTTCGTACTGCGCCTGTTCGGCCATGACACCTCCCGCTTTCGTTGCTTAGGGCAACCGTATGAGCTGTTGGTTGCTGAAGGCAAATAAAAGAGGGGGGTGCGCACCCAAAAAGTTGGCAAAGGCAAGTATTGCGGGAGTAAATGTGCTGGTGACGAGCCCGGTGGTAGGGGCCGGTCAGGGCGAATCGGAACCCCAACCCCCACTTGGGGAGCCCCGGCGTTTTCGCTAGGGTCTCGGGCCATGGCTAACAACCAGGCCCCGCAGGGCAATCACGACCCCGCCGGCAGCACCCAGATGTTCCGCGCGTTCGTCGACGAGGCCCCGCAGGGCCGTCAGGCGGCGGCCCCGTCCAGCGGCGGGCCGCGCATCGGTCTCATCCTCGGCGTCGTGGTCGCCGTGGCGGTCATCGCGGCGGTGGCGTGGCTGGCGCTGGCGTAAACGCTGCCGGTGCCGAGTACTCGGCGTGGGTGTTGAGGCCGGGTGGGTCCGCAGCCCGGCGGTGCGGGGTGCCTCCCCCGAGCTCTCGGCTTCGCTCGAGCAGGGGGGGACCCCCACGCCCACCCGTGCCGCCCTGGGGGCACCTCCCAGGTCCTTAAGGCACTGGGGGAGGCACGCATGCCCCCAGCGGGGGCGGCCCCCACCCGCGTACGGCGAGCAGGTCCGCCCGCAGCGGTTGGCGCGTCAACGAACAGTCAGTCGGCGTGAGACCCCATCGCGCCGTTCCGAGGACGGACACCCCC
>NZ_WWIC01000166.1:0-42265 GCF_009872555.1 Streptomyces sp. SID5643 | reverse complement strand
AGGGGCGCGGGGAACTGCGCGATCAACCACGGTCGACCCGCACCCCGCGGGCAACAGATCCAGGCAGACGCCTACGCGCCCCACCCCGCCTGCTGCCCGCCGACCCGCTCGGCGACGATCTTCTCGGCCCACCCGGACGCCTGGTACGCGGCGATCGGGTTCGCGTCCAGCCCCATCTCGCCCCGGACCTCCGCGAGCAACGGCCGCACATCCGTGTTGTACGCGTCCATGATCACGGCATTCGCCCCGAGCACGTCACCGGCTGCCTGTGCATCGGCCAAAGCGACGCGGTCGATCAGCAGCGCCTTCGCCGTGGCCTCCTGCACGTTCATCACCGACCGGATGATCGCCGGGATCTTCGCCTCGATGTTGTGGCACTGGTCGAGCATGAACGCGACCTCGGGAGAGAAGCCACCGCCCCGCACGACCTCGTACATGATCCGGAACAACTGGAACGGATCCGCGGCCCCGACCATCAGGTCGTCGTCCGCGTAGAAACGGGAGTTGAAGTCGAATCCCCCGAGCTTCCCCTCGCGCAGCAGCGTCGCCACGATGAACTCGATGTTGGTCCCGGGCGCGTGATGCCCCGTGTCGACCACGACCTGCGCCTTCGGCCCGAGCTTCAGACAGTGGGCGTAGGCGGTGCCCCAGTCCGGCACGTCCGTCGTGTAGAACGCCGGCTCGAAGAACTTGTACTCCAGCAGCATCCGCTGCCCGTCCCCGAGCCGCTCGTAGACCTCCGCCAGCCCCTCGGCCAGCCGGTCCTGCCGCCCTCGGATGTCGTCCTGCCCGGGGTAGTTGGTCCCGTCGGCGAACCACAGCTTCAGATCCGTCGAACCGGTCGCGTCCATGATGTCGACGCACTCCAGCAGGTGATCGACGGCCTTGCGCCGCACGGAGGCCTCCGGATGACAGATGCTCCCGAGCTTGTAGTCGTCGTCCTGGAAGGTGTTGGAGTTGATCGCCCCGAGCTTCACGCCCCGCTGCTCGGCATGCCTGGCCAGCGCCGCGTAGTCGTCGACCTTGTCCCACGGGATGTGCAGGGCCACGGTCGGGGCGACGCCCGTGAACTCGTGCACCTTCGCCGCGTCGTCCAGCTTCTCGAACGGGGTGCGCGGCACACCCTGCTGTGCGAACACCTTGAAGCGCGTGCCCGAGTTCCCGTACGCCCACGACGGCGTCTCGACGGCCTGTGTCTTGAGAGCGGCCTTCGCCGCGGCGAGCTCGGTCACGTCAGGCTCCTGTGACATGGGTCGTGACGACCACTGAATGAAACGATTCAGGACGCGAAGCTATGGGCCCCCCGGAGGGGTGTCAACCCCTGCGGCCAAGACGCCTTCCCGTGATCGGCGCGTGACCTTCTGTCCTCGAAACTTTTTCGACCGGAACCCATTGACGTGACATGCGCGGCCCGCCTAACGTCCCGGCAACCCAGTTGAAACCTTTCACGACGCCGAGAGGGCCGACCCGCCGGCGTCGTCGAGGAGCCCTCATGACCCACCCGTCCATCACGGGTCCGGCCCCGGTCCTCGCACTGAAGGACGTTTCCAAGTCCTTCGGCGCGGTCCGCGCACTGCGGGACGTCTCCCTGGAGCTGTTTCCGGGGGAGGTGCACGCACTCGCCGGTGAGAACGGTGCCGGCAAGTCCACCCTCATCAAGACCCTCGCCGGGGTGCACCGCCCGGACGCCGGCCAGGTGCTGCTCGACGGTGCGCCCGTCGCCTTCCACGGCCCCGGCGACGCCCGCGACGCCGGCATCGCCGTGATCTACCAGGAGCCCACGCTCTTCCCCGACCTGTCGATCGCCGAGAACATCTACATGGGCCGCCAGCCGCGCCGCGCCCTCGGCCGGATCGACCACAAGGCCACCCACAACGCGACGGCCGCCCTGATGGAGCGCCTCGGTGTCGAACTCGACCCCGACCGGCCCGCCCGCGGCCTGTCCATCGCCGACCAGCAGATCGTCGAGATCGCCAAGGCCCTCTCCTTCGACGCCCGGGTCCTGATCATGGACGAGCCGACGGCCGCCCTCACCGGCAGCGAGGTCGCCCGCCTCTTCGGCGTCGTGCGCACCCTGCGCGACCAGGGCGCCGCCGTGCTGTTCATCTCCCACCGGCTGGAGGAGATCTTCGAGATCTGCCGGCGGGTCACCACCCTGCGCGACGGCGCGTGGATCGCCAGCGAGCCGCTGGAGGGCATGACCGAGGACGACCTGGTGCGCCGCATGGTCGGCCGCGACCTCGAGGAGCTGTACCCCAAGCAGGAGGTCGAGCCGGGCGAGGTCGCCCTGAGCGTGCGCCGGCTGACCCGCGAGGGCGTGTTCACCGATGTCTCCTTCGAGGTCCGGCACGGCGAGATCGTCGGTCTGGCCGGACTTGTCGGCGCCGGGCGCACGGAGGTCGCCCGGGCCGTGTTCGGCATCGACCGCTGGGACGCCGGAGAGGTCTCCGTCGACGGCAAGGCCCTGGTCAACGGCGCCCCGTCCACCGCGATGTCCGCCGGACTCGCCCTGGTGCCGGAAGACCGGCGCGCCCAGGGCCTGGTGATGGACATGTCGATCGAGCGGAACATCGGCCTCACCGGGCTCCGCACGACCGTGAAGGCCGGCCTCATGGACCGCGGCGCCGAGCGCAGCCGCTCCCTCGACTGGGCCGTCAGGCTCCAGGTGAAGTACGCCCGGATCGCCGACACCGTCAACACGCTCTCCGGCGGAAACCAGCAGAAGGTCGTGCTCGCCAAGTGGCTGGCCACCGGCCCGAAGGTGCTGATCGTCGACGAGCCCACCCGCGGCATCGACGTCGGCACCAAGGCCGAGGTGCACCGGCTGCTGTCCCAGCTGGCCGCCGACGGCGTGGCCGTCCTGATGATCTCCTCCGACCTGCCCGAGATCCTCGGCATGGCCGACCGCGTACTGGTGATGCACGAGGGCCGCCTCACCGCCGAGATCCCCCGCACCGACGCCACCGAGGAGACCGTGATGGCCGCAGCCACCGGGAGGGCCGCCGCATGACGGTCGTCACCCCGCAGGAAGCCCCCGTGGCCGACGTGCCCAAGTCGAGCGGAACCCGGCTGGTCGACCGCGTCTTCAAGATGCGCGAACTCGCCATCCTGCTCGTCTTCCTGGTGATGATCGCCGTCACCCAGGCCGGCAACAGCGAGTTCCTGTCCGAACAGGGCATCAAGGACCTGTTGCTCAACGCGACGATCCTGGTCCTGGTCGCCACCGGCCAGTCCCTCGTCGTCATCACCCGCAACGTCGACCTGTCCGTCGGATCCACGCTCGGCATCAGTGCGTTCGCCGCCGGCGTCCACCTCCAGGGCGGTGGAAACCCCGTCGTGGCGATCGCCCTGGCCGTGCTGCTCGGGATCGGCTTCGGACTGCTCAACGGACTGCTCGTCAGCCTCGGTCAGGTGCCCGCGCTCGTCGTCACCCTCGGCACGCTCTACATCATCCGCGGCATCGACTCCATCTGGGTCGGCTCCCGCCAGATCACCGCGGCCGATCTGCCCGGCGGATTCGTCGACTTCGGCTCCGGAGGCATCTCGGCGGTGCCGTACCTGGCGCTGATCGCGCTGGCGGTGCTCGTCGCCACCGCCTACTACCTCAAGCACTTCGCAAGCGGACGCGAGCTGTACGCGCTCGGCTCCAATCCCGAGGCCGCCCGCCTCGCCGGCATCCCCGTCCGCAAGCGGATCCTCGCCGCCTACACCTTCTGCGGCGCCCTCGCCGGACTCGCCGGCGCGATGTACCTCGCCCGGTTCGGCAACGTCGACTCCGGCACCGGCAACGGCTACGAACTCACCGTCGTCAGCGCGGTCGTGGTCGGCGGCGTCGTCTTCACCGGCGGCTCCGGCAGCGTCTACGGCGCGGCCCTCGGCGCACTGCTGCTGACCTCCATCAACAGCGTGCTGCCCGCCCTCGGCGTCAGCTCCGTCTGGGTGCTCGCCATCAACGGCATCCTGCTCATCCTCGCCATCGCGGTCGACCGGGTCGTCGCGCTGCGCGTGGCCTCCGCCCTGAAGAAGAGGAACGCCCGCCATGGCTGACATCTCCCCGAGCCGAGCGGCCGGCTGGTCCGGCCTGAAGAGGTGGGATTCCGCCGTCGGCGCCCTGCTCGTCGTGGTCCTGCTGTTCTCCTTCGGCTTCGTCGACGGATTCGGCAACGCGCTCAACCTGTCGTTCCTGATCGGCAACACCCTGCCGATCGCGCTGATCGCCCTGCCGATGACCCTGCTGGTCGTCTCCGGTGAGATCGACCTGTCGGTCGCCTCCACGGCCGGTCTGTCCGGTGCCGTGATGGGCGCCCTGTGGAACCAGGGCATGACCATCGAGACGATCATCCCGATCTGCCTGCTGCTCGGTGTCGTGTGCGGGCTGGTCAACGGTCTGCTGGTGACCAGGCTGGGGCTGCCGTCCCTCGCCGTCACCATCGGCACGCTGGCCGCCTACCGGGGCATCGCGCAGATCGTGCTCGGCTCCGACGCGGTGACCGACTTCCCGACGCAGTACCTGGACTTCGCGGCCGGGCGCATCGGGGACACCTTCATCCCGTACGCACTGCTGCCGTTCCTCGTCCTGCTCGCCATCGCCGTGGTCGCGCTGCACGCCACACCGTTCGGACGCTCGCTGTTCGCGATCGGGGCGAGCGAGGAGGCGGCGCGGTTCGCCGGCATCCGGGTCAAGCGGCAGAAGCTGATCCTTTTCACGCTGACCGGGCTGATGGCCTCGCTGACCGGCGTCTTCTGGGCGCTGCACTACGCCAGCGCCCGCTACGACAACGCCACCGGCCTCGAACTGTCCGTCGTGGCCGCCGTGTTGCTCGGCGGCATCGACTTCGACGGCGGCAAGGGCACACTGGGCGGCGCGATCGCCGGGGTGTTCCTCCTCGGCGCGCTGCAGAACGTGATGAGCCTCCAGGACGTGTCCGCCCAGTCCCAGATCGTCGTCACCGGCATCCTGCTCGTTCTGTCCGTGCTCGGCCCCCGGGTCCTGCGGCAGATCTCCACAGCGAGGGCGGGCCGCAGAGCCGCCTCGACTCCCACCTCGTAACCAGCCCTTCCTCGTAAAGGACCAACGCCATGCGTAAGTCAACCCTGCGCCGCAGCTGCGCGGCCCTCGCCACCGCCACCTCCCTCGCGCTCGCGCTCACCGCCTGCGGCGGCACCACCAAGAAGGACGTCGCGGACGAGGGCGCCTCCGCCGCCACCGCCGGCAAGGCCGACCCGAACGCGGCCACCAAGAAGGGCCTCACCGTCGGGTTCCTGCCCAAGCAGGTCAACAACCCGTACTTCACCAGCGCCGACAAGGGCGGCGAGAAGGCGCTCAAGGAGCTGGGCTCCAGCTACAAGGAGGTCGGCCCGTCCAGCGCGACCGACACCGCGGGGCAGGTCTCCTACGTCAACACGCTCACCCAGCAGCAGGTCGACGCCATGGCCGTCTCCGCGCAGGACCCCGGTGCGCTGTGCACCGCGCTCAAGCAGGCCATGAAGAACGACATCAAGGTCGTCACCTACGACTCCGACACCACACCCGACTGCCGCAACGCCTTCGTCTCCCAGGCCTCCGCCGAGGACCTGGGCCGCACCGAGGTGCAGCTGCTCGCCAAGCAGATCGGCTACAAGGGCGAGATCGCGATCCTGTCCGCCGCGCAGACCGCGACGAACCAGAACACCTGGATCGACTTCATGAAGGACGAGCTGAAGAAGCCCGAGTACAAGAACATGAAGCTGGTGAAGACCGCGTACGGCAACGACGACGCCCAGCAGTCCTTCCAGCAGACCCAGGGCCTGCTCCAGGAGTACCCGAACCTGAAGGGGATCATCTCCCCGACCACCGTCGGCATCAAGGCCGCCGCCCAGTACCTGTCGGGCTCCAAGTACAAGGGCAAGGTCAAGCTGACCGGCCTCGGCACCCCCAACGACATGCGCAAGTACGTCAAGAACGGGACCGTCGAGGCGTTCGAGCTGTGGGACCCGGCCAAGCTCGGCGAGCTGGCCGCCCGCACCGCCGTCGCCCTGTCCTCCGGGCAGATCACCGGCAAGGAGGGCGAGACCTTCAAGGCCGGCTCCATGGGCGAGTACACCATCGGCAAGGACGGCGTGATCAGCCTCGGCAAGCCGACCGTCTTCGACGCCAAGAACATCGACCAGTTCAACTTCTAGATCCTGGGGGTCGTTGATGCAGCGCGTGTGCTTCCTGCTGAAGGTCCGGGCGGAGCGCCTCGACGAGTACCGCGAGCGGCACGCCGCGGTATGGCCCGAGATGCTCCAGGCGCTCTCGGAGACCGGCTGGCACAACTACTCGCTCTTCCTGCGCGAGGACGGACTGCTCGTCGGCTACCTGGAGACCGAGGACTTCGCGGCCGCCCGGGCCGCCATGGAAGCCACCGACGTCAACGCCCGCTGGCAGGCGGAGATGGCGCCGTTCTTCGAGTCGCTGGACGGCGCCCGGCCCGACGAGGCCATGAAACCCCTCACCGAAGTGTTCCACCTCGCATGACGATGGAGTCGACGAGATGCACAGACGTACCTTGCTGGCCGCCGCCCTTGCGGGAGCAGTGGTGACCCCCGCCTTCGCCGCCGGCACGGCACGGGCCGCCGATCCCGGCCCCTCGGTCACCCGGACCGGCACCACCACGCTCGACGCCCAGGCCCTCTTCTTCGTGTCCTACGACGGGCTGGTCAACAACAACGCGTTCCAGAAGAACGGCCTGCTGACCTACAAGGGCTACCAGTACGCCGTCTGGTACACCGCCGACCGCAACGCCGTCGTCGGCCGCCGCGCCCTCGGTGCCAGTTCCTGGTCGACCGTGAAGGTCGGGCACACCCTGCGGTACAACGACTCCCACAACGTCATCTCCATGGGCGTCTCCAAGGTCGACGGCCGGCTGCACCTCAACATGGACTCCCACAGCGACGGCTTCACCTACGTCAAGTCGGTCGCCGGGCTCATGGACAACCCCGGGAGTCTGAGCTGGACCGCGAGCCGCTTCGGCGCACCCCAGTCGACGCTCGACGGCCTGGCGCTGACCTCGCAGTTCACCTACCCCCAGTTCGTCTCCACCCCGGACGGCAAGCTCCAGCTGAGCTACCGCGTCGCCGTCTCCGGCAACGGCCGCAACGCCCTCGCCGAGTACGACGGCACGAAGTGGACCAACCTCGGCGAGTGGTCCAGCTCGACCGGCACGTACACCAGCGAGCACGGCTCCTCGACGGCCCGCAACATGTACCTGCACGGCATCGACTACGACCGCAACGGCCGCCTGCACTCCTTCTTCACCTGGCGCGAGCAGAACGGCGCCGTCATGTGCAACAGCGGTGGCATCACCAACCACGACACCGGCTACGTCTACTCCGACGACCGGGGCCGCACCTGGCGCAACAACGCCGGCACCGTCGTCGGCGTCACCGGCGGCTCCGACAAGGTGTCCGTGACCGACGCCGGCCTGGTCGTGGACCCGCTCAACCCGGACCACTCCCTGATGAACCAGGAGAGCCAGTTCACCGACTCCGCGGGCCGGCCGCACGCGATCATCTCCTACGTCCCGGGCCGCTTCGGCCAGTGCACCACGAACTACGTCGCGAACCGGACCGCGAACGGCCGCGCCTTCCACGTCCGCAGGAACGCCTCCGGCACCTGGCAGAAGACCGAGATACCGGTCCCGCTGAACTCCAGCCAGCGCACCAAGTTGCTCCTGGACAAGTACGACAACGCGTACGCCGTCTTCCCCTTCGGGCGGATCGCCGGCGCCTCGGCGGCCTCCGGGTACACCGACTGGAAGATCCTCTTCGACGGCAGCGGCCTGAGTGCCTTCGGAGAGGTCGTCATCGACGAGACGCGGGTCGCGCAGGACGGGGTGCTGTCCTTCATGTACCAGGAGAAGTCCAGCGGTACGACGCCCTCGGCGCTGCACGTGATCGACTTCCGCCTGCCCGCCTGACCGCATCCGGTTCCCGGGGCGGCGTGCCGGTAGTGTGAAGCCGCCCCGGCCGCCGCCCCCCTTCGTCTCCCTCTGGAGGTCCCTGCCCGATGGCCCAGTCGGTGGGTATCAAGGACGTCGCCCGCGTCGCCGGAGTCTCCGTCGGCACGGTCTCGAACGTGATCAACCGCCCGGACACGGTCGCGACCGAGACCCGGGCCCGGGTGCTGTCCGCGATAGACCGGCTCGGTTACGTCCGCAGCGAGTCGGCCCGCCAGCTGCGCGCCGGCCGCAGCCGCATCATGGGGCTGCTCGTCCTCGACATGGGCAACCCCTTCTTCGTCGACGTGGCGCGCGGGGCCGAGCGCGCCGCCCGCCGGGCCGGACTCGGCGTGATGGTCTGCAACAGTGCCCAGGACCCGGGCGAGGAAGCCGAGTACCTGTCCCTCTTCGCCGAGCAGCGGGTGCGCGGTGTGCTGCTCACGCCCGCCGACGCGACCGGCCGCACCATCGAGGCGTTCCGCCGGCACGGCATCCCGTTCGTCCTGGTCGACCGGGTCGCCGAGGGCACCACCGAGTGCTCCGTCTCCGTCGACGACGTGGCGGGCGGCGCCCTGGCCGTACGCCACCTCGTCGACGCCGGGCACCGCTCCCTCGCGTATGTGAGCGGCCCGCCCGGCCTCAACCAGGTCCGCGACCGGCGCACCGGCGCCCTCGAAGCGCTCGCCGAGGCCGGGCTCGGGCCCGACGCGCTGCGCGAACTGCCCACCGAGCGGCTGGACGTCGCCGCCGGCCGCGACGCCGGGGCCCGCCTCCTCGGCCTCGCCGACCGGCCGACCGCCGTGTTCTGCGCCAATGACCTGCTCGCCCTCGGCGTACTCCAGGCCATGTACGCGGCCGGTGTCGGCGTCCCCGACGACCTCGCCATCGTCGGCTACGACGACATCGAGTTCGCCGCCGCCGCTGCCGTCCCGCTCACCTCGGTGCGCCAGCCCGCCGTCACCATGGGCGCCATGGCCGCCGACCTGCTCCTGGAGGAGACGGAGGAGGGCGCGGGGCGGCCGCACGAGCACCGCAGGGTCGTCCTCCAGCCCGAGCTGGTGGTCCGCCGCTCCAGCCTGTCCGCCCGCTGAGTCTGAACCGCCGTTCAGCAAGGTTTCATGATCGAAGGGCTCACGAGCGGACGTTCACTGTGATGAACTGGGACGCGGCCCGAAAATCCGTCCGTCCCGGGAGCCCTGTTGACCCACAGTTACCGCCAGCCCGGAGTCGTCCTCACCGACCGCCGCTTCACCGTCCCCCTCGACCACGACCGCCCCGGCGGCGAGACGATCGAGCTGTACGCCCGCGAGGTCGTCGCGAGCGACAGGACGCACCAGGACCTCCCGTGGCTGCTCTACCTCCAGGGCGGCCCCGGCTTCGGCGCGGACCGCTCCGTCGGCCGGCCGGGCTGGCTCGGCAGGGCCCTGAAGGAGTACCGCGTCCTCCTCCTCGACCAGCGCGGCACCGGCCACAGCACACCCGCCAACCGCCAGACGCTCCCGGGGGTCGGCGGCCCGGCCGAGCAGGCCGGCTACCTCACGCACTTCCGCGCCGACGCGATCGTCCGCGACTGCGAGGTCATCCGCGCCGAGGTCACCGGCGGCGCCCCCTGGACCGTCCTCGGCCAGAGCTTCGGCGGCTTCTGTCTCACCAGCTACCTGTCCCTCGCCCCCGAGGGCCTGGCGACGGCCGTGATCACCGGCGGTCTGCCCTCCCTGGACGCCCACGCCGACGACGTCTACCGGGCCGCCTTCCCGCGCATCGAACGCAAGGTCGCCGCCCACTACGCCCGCTACCCGCAGGACGCCGAACGCGCCCGCCGCATCGCCGACCATCTGCTGCACCACGACGTGGTCCTGGCAGGCGGCTACCGGCTCACCGTCGAGGCCTTCCAGTCCCTCGGCATCGTCCTCGGCGCCGGCGACGGCACCCACCGCCTGCACTACCTCCTGGAGAACGCCTTCGTCCGCACCCCGCAGGGCTCCACGCTCTCCGACGCGTTCCTGGAGCAGACGCAGGCCATGCTCTCCTACGCCCGCCACCCGCTGTACGCCCTGATCCACGAGTCGATCTACGGCCAGGACGCCCGGCCCACCGACTGGTCGGCCGAGCGGGTCCGCGCCGAGTTCCCGCAGTTCGACGCCGCCAAGGCGCTCGCGGGCGACGAGCCCCTCCTGTTCACGGGAGAATCGATTCACCCCTGGATGTTCGAGTGCGACCCGGCCCTGCGCCCGCTGCGCGAGACCGCCGACCTGCTCGCCGCCCGCACCGACTGGACGCCCCTGTACGACCCGGCCCGCCTCGCCGCCAACGAGGTACCGGTCGTGGCCGCCGTCTACCACGACGACATGTACGTCGACACGGCCCAGTCCTTGCGCACCGCCCGCACGATCCGGGGGCTGCGCACCTGGATCACGGACGAGTTCGAGCACGACGGCATCCGCACCGGCGGCCCCCGCGTCCTCGACCGGCTGCTGGCCCTCGTGCGGGACGAGGCGTGATGCCGGTGGCGGGGACTAACCTGCCGACATGACGGAGCCGACGAGCACGCAACTCCAGCCCATGCCGGGCGACTGGCGGCGCGCCCTCGCGGTCGTGGCCCACCCCGACGACCTCGAGTACGGCTGCTCCGCGGCGATCGCGGCCTGGACCGACGAGGGCCGCGAGGTCGCCTACGTCCTCGCGACCCGGGGCGAGGCGGGCATCGACACCATCGAGCCCGCGCGGTGCGGGCCGCTGCGCGAGCGCGAGCAGCGGGCGAGCGCGGCAGTGGTCGGCGTGTCGGAGGTGGAGTTCCTCGACCACGCGGACGGCGTCATCGAATACGGCACCGCCCTGCGCCGCGACATCGCCGCCGCCATCCGCCGGCACAGGCCCGAGCTGGTCATCACGCTCAACCACCGCGACACCTGGGGCGGCGTCGCCTGGAACACCCCGGACCACGTGGCCGTGGGCCGGGCCACGCTCGACGCGGCCGGCGACGCCGGGAACCGGTGGATCTTCCCCGAGCTCGTCGAGCAGGGCCTCGACCCCTGGGACGGCGTGCGCTGGGTCGCGGTCGCGGGTTCCAGCAGCCCCACCCACGCCGTCGACGCGACGGCCGGCATGGAGCGCGCGGTGGCGTCCCTGCTGGAACACCGCAGCTACATCGAGGTGTTGACCGACGAGGACCCGGAGACGTACGTCCGCGGTTTCCTGACCGGGCACGCCGAGGCCATGGGGGAGCGGTTCGGGGGCAGGCCCGCGGTGACGTTCGAACTGTTCAGCAGATGATCAGCGGTTGATCGACGGATGACGGGGGAGACCATGAGGGGCAGCGAGGAACTGGCCGGGCGGTTCGAGGAGCACCGCGGCCACCTGAAGGCGGTCGCCTACCGCATGCTGGGGTCACTGGCCGAGGCGGAGGACGCCGTCCAGGAGACCTGGCTGCGGCTGAGCCGCTCCGACGCGGACGACATCGGGAACCTGGGCGGCTGGCTGACGACCGTGACCGGCCGCATCTGCCTGGACCTGCTGCGCTCGCGCGCCGCACGCCACGAGGAACCGATCGGCGACGCCTTCGTCCCGGACCCGGTGCTCAGGCCTCTGGCGCACGTGGTCGACCCTGCGGAGGAGGTGCTCCAAGCCGACTCGGTGGGCCTGGCCCTGCTCGTCGTGCTGGAGAACCTGACGCCCGACGAGCGGCTCGCCTTCGTGCTGCACGACATGTTCGCCGTGCCGTTCGACGACATCGCGCCGATCGTGGAGCGCAGCGCGGCCGCGACCCGGCAGCTGGCGAGCCGTGCCCGTCGCCGGGTGCGCGGGGCCACCCCGTCGGCCGATCCCGACCTCGGGCGGCAGAAGCAAGTGCTCGACGCCTTCCTGGCGGCTTCGCGCGGCGGTGATTTCGAGGCGTTGCTGGAACTGCTGCACCCGGACGTGGTGCTGCGGGCCGACTCGGGGGCGCTCGTGCGGGGCGCGGCCGCGTCCAAGGTCGTCCAGGGCGCCAAGACGGTGGCGGAGCAGGCGCTGATGTTCGCCCGCTACGCGCAGGCCGCTCAGCTGGTGCTGGTCAACGGCTCGGTCGGGGTGGTCAACGCGCCCGACGGCCGCGTGCAGTCGGTCATGGGCGTCACGATCACGGACGGCCGCATCACCGGCCTGTACATCCTGGCCGATCCCGAGCGGCTGGAGCGTCTGGAGGTGCCCCGGCCGGCGGTGTGACCGGAATACGCCCGTCAGTTGTCGTTCCGTATGCTGAACGGCATGCGAGAACACCAGGCTGAGCAGGCGGAACTGCGCGGCGACTGCGAGCGGTGCTTCGGGCTGTGCTGCGTGGCCCTGCCCTTCGCCGCCTCGGCCGACTTCGCGGTGGACAAGGCCGCCGGCACGCCCTGCCGCAACCTCCGGGAGGACCACCGCTGCGGCATCCACGCCCGGCTCCGGCAGAAAGGATTCACCGGCTGCACGGTCTACGACTGCTTCGGCGCCGGGCAGCAGGTCTCGCAGGTCATCTTCGGCGGGCGGGACTGGCGCACCGGGCCGCGGGAGGACGCCCGCCGCATGTTCGAGGTGTTCCCCGTTGTGAGGCAGCTGCACGAGCTGCTGTGGTATCTGACCGAGGCGCTCGCCCTGCCGGCGGCCCGTCCCGTCCGGCCGGAGCTGGACAAGGCCCTGCGCAAGACCCGGGAACTCACCGCGGGAACACCCGAGGAGCTCGCCGGGCTCGACGTGGCGGCGCACCGCCAGGAGGTCAACGTCCTGCTGCTCAGGACGAGCGAGCTGGCCAGGGCCAACACCAAGGGCCGCAAGAAGGACCGCCGGGGAGCGGATCTCATGGGCGCCCGGCTCAGGGGCGCCGACCTGCGCGGTGCCAGCCTCCGCGGCGCCTACCTCATCGCCGCCGACCTCACCGGAGCGGACCTGCGGGGCGCCGATCTGATCGGTGCCGACCTGCGCGACGCGGACCTCACGGACGCCGATCTGACCGGCGCGTTCTTCCTCACCCAGCCTCAGCTGAACGCGGCGCGGGGGAGCGCCGGAACCCGGCTGCCCGGCTCACTCGCCCGCCCCGGTCACTGGACGGCGCAGGTCTGAACCCGGCTCCCGCACCGGCGTGCGGCGCTCCGGGTGCAGCCGCAGGCCCTCCGGCATCAGCGTCAGCCGTTCCGTCACGCGCAGCCGGTAGGCCGGGTCGGCCCGCAGCTCGTAGCGCCGCAGCAGCAGCCCGAGTACCAGGGTGGCCTCGTGCAGTGCGAACTGGCGCCCGATGCACGCCCGGGCGCCCGTCCCGAACGGCTTGAAGGTGTGCGCCGGCCGGGACCGCACGGCCTGCGCGTCGAAGCGGTCGGGGTCGAAGCGCTCGGCGTCGGCGCCCCACACCTCGGGGTCCCGGTGCAGCATCGGCGTCAGCACCAGCGCCCACGCCCCGCGCCGCATCGGGTGCTCCCCGGCCAGTACCGTGTCCTCGCGGGCCTGCCGGGAGAACGCGGGCGCGGTGGGCCACAGCCGCAGGGACTCGTCGAGCACCCGGCGGACGTAGCGCAGCCGGGCCACCTGCTCGTAGGCGGGTTCCGCCGCGTCACCCCACACGTGGTCCACCTCGGCGCGGGCCCGGGCGGCGATCTGGGGGTGGCGGGCGAGGTAGTGCAGGGCGAAGGAGAGTGCGCCGGAGGTCGTCTCGTGGCCCGCGACGAGGAACGTGATGACCTGGCGGCGGACGTTCTGCGGTGACAGCCGTTCCCCGGTGTCGGGATGGGCCGTCTCCAGCATGCGGTCGAGCAGGTCGCCGTCACCGCCGCCGGTGGCGCGCCGGGCCCGGACCAGTTCGTCGACCGTGTGGTTGAGGTGGGCGATGTCGGCCTCGTTGCGGCGGCTCGCGCTCCGCAGCAGCAGCGGGGCCAGCGGGAAGGGCACGGTGTTGAGCCGCTGCGCGTAGGTCAGCGTGCCCACCATCGCCGTCACGAAGGGGTGCGGCCGGGAGCGCTCGAAGGAGCCGAAGTCGTGCCCGAAACCGGTGCGCGCGATCGTCTCCAGCGTCAGCTTGGTCATGTCGCCGGGCACGTCCACCGAGCGGCCCGTCGTCGCCGCCCGGTCCCAGTGCTCCGTCAGGCGCTGCGCGACCGACAGCATCATGGGGTGGTAGCCGGCCATGGCGTCGCGGCTGAACCCCGGCGCGAGCACATCGTGGGCCAGCTGCCAGTTGGGCTCGTGGTTGTACGCCGTGAACAGGCCGTCCCCGGCGACCGGCCGCAGGTTGGCCACGCCGAGCCCCACGTGTTTGGCGAACCGCGACTCGTCCGCGAGGTCCGCCGCGTGCCGGGCGCCCCACACGAAGACGAACTCCTTGCCGAACGCCCGCCGCCGGAAGACCGGGCCCAATCGGCGGGCGTAGCGCATCGACTCCTGCACGGGGGTGCTCCGGTTCACGCCGAGCACGTCACCGAGCAGCGGGACCCTGCGCGGCGGATGCGGAATGCGGTCCAGCTCCGGCCATCCCAGCTCGGCGCTGCGGAACCCCTTGGGCTCCCCGGTCCGTATCGGCGCCTGGGTCATGACCCGATCTCCCTTGCTCCGGCGGCGGGTTCGCATGTGTTGTACGTGAGTTCAATAGCGCGGTTCAGTCTGGTCCCGTTGTTGAACCGACGTCAAGTAAAGTGCGGGCATGGCCGCGAACCAGGGCGGGCGCACGCGCCGCCGGCTCAGTACCGAGGAGCGCCGGGAGCAGCTCCTGTCGGTCGGGGCGCGGCTGTTCTCGGAGAGTCCTTTCGACGACGTGTGGATCGAGCAGGTCGCCGAGATCGCCGGGGTCTCGCGCGGGCTGCTCTACCACTACTTCCCGACCAAACGGGACTTCTTCGCGGCGGTCGTCGAGCGCGAGAGCGAGCGCATGCTGCGCATGACGGCGGCGGTGCCCGGCGTACCGGTCCGTGAGCAACTCGCGGCAGGACTCGAGACGTTCCTGGAGTACGTCCAGGCGCACGCGCACGGCTATCGGGCCTTCCACCGCGCCGACGCGGCCGGGGACCAGGCGGTGCGGAGGGTCTACCAGCGGGCCCTGGCCGCACAGGAACGGCAGATCCTCGCCGCGCTGGCCGCGGACCCCGAGTTCGGCCCGGCCTTCGAGGAGCGGCCGGAGATCCGGCTGGCCGTGCGCGGCTGGCTTGCGTTCACCACGGCCGTCTGTCTGGAGTGGCTGCGCGGCACGGAGTTGGGCCGGGAGCAGGTGCGCGAGCTGTGCGCACGCGCCCTGCTGGGCGTCCTCGCTGTCTGAAAGGTCTCGCAAAGACCGCGTGACGTGGTTGGCGTGCACCCGGATCTTCGATAGGTTAGGTGAGGCTTACCTAAGGAGGTCTGGGATGGGTGACGGCAACCACGGCTGGACAGCGGCTCCCGCCGCCGCGGAGCGGGCGCGCTCGGTGCTCGCCGCCGCGTGGTCCTGCTCCGTGACCGCGGAGGGCACGAAGGAGGAACTGGTCGGCGCGCACACCGTGGGCGAGGACGGTCGCGTGTGGGTGGACGTGCCCGAGGACAGCGCCCTGCTCGCGGCCGCGATCTGCGCGCCCCGCGGCGAGCCGTCCGCGGTGCTGGAGTTCGCCGACGTCGCGCCCGTCCCGGTCCGCAACCGGATCCGCGCCCGGCTGTGGCTCGCGGGCTGGTTCGCCGTCGAGGGCGAGCGGCTCGCCTTCACGCCCACGCGCGTGGTGCTGCGGCAGCCGTCCGGCTCGGTGGTCGTGGACCTCGACGAGTTCGCCGCCGCCGGGCCCGACCCGCTCACCACGGCCGAGGCCCGGTTGCTGACCCACCTCGCCGACTGCCACGCCGACGCCGTCGAGCGGCTCACCCGGCTCGTCGACTCCGACAGCCTGCACGGCGCGGTCCGCGTCCAGCCCCTCGCCGTCGACCGGCACGGGCTGACGCTGCGCATCGAACGTGCCCGCGCCCACGGCGACGTACGCCTCGCCTTCCACGCGCCCGCCGACGACGTCGCACAGCTCACCGAGCGCATGCACATCCTGCTCGGCCAGGCCAGTGCCGCCTCCTGCCCGCGGGCCCTACAGCGGCAGCGCACAGACGGCGACGGGTGAGGGGAACGCCTCGCCCGCGCGCCGCAGTCCGCCGTTCGCCTCGTCCACGTGGAAGACGGTGACGTCGGAGGACTTCTGATTCGCCGCGAACAGCAGTGTGCCCTCCGGAGAGAAGGCGATCTGCCGCGGGAAGTCCCCGCCCACCGGAACCGTCCCGAGCAGCCTGAGCCGGGCGCCGTCCGCCTCGACGGCGTACCGGGTGAGGCTGTTGTGACCCCGGTTGGCGAGATAGGCGTGGCGGCCGTCGGCGGTCACCAGGATCTGCGCGGGGTAGCTGGTGCCCGGACCCGTGCCCGTGGACTGCGCCTCGCCGACCTCCACCCGGCCGGAGGCCCGGTCGTACGAGCAGACCGCCACCGTGTTGTCGGCCTCGTTGGCGAGGTACGCGTACCGGCCGCCCGGGTGGAACGTGAGGTGGCGCGGCCCCGCGCCCGGCCGGGTGTGCGCCTGCGCGACCTCGGTGAGCGTGCCGGCCTTGTCGTCCAGCCGGTACGTGTAGACGGTGTCCGTCCCCAGATCGACGGCGAGGACATGCCCCCCGTCCGGGCTCGTCACGAACTGGTGTGCGTGCGGGCCCTCCTGGCCCGGACCCGGCGGCGGACCGGTGTGCCGGACGAGGTCGGAGCGCTCGCCCAGGGCGCCCGAGGCGTCGATGGGGTGCACGGCCACGCTGCCCGAGCCGTAGTTCGCGCTGAGCAGCCAGCGCCCGCCCGGATGCACCGACAGATGGCAGGGGGCCGCCCCGCCGGTGCTGCGGCTGCCCAGGACCTTCCGGTCGGCCAGCCGGACGGCGGTCACGGCTCCGTCGTCGCGCTCGTCCACGGCGTACAGCGTGCGGCGGTCCGGGTGGAGCGCGAGATACGACGGGTCGCCGACGCCGGTGATGGTGCCGCTGCCGGTGATCCGGCCCGTCGCCGCGTCGTACGTGGCCAGGCCGATGCCCTTGCCGCCGCCCTCGGCGGACGTGTAGGTGCCGAGGTACAGCGGCCGGGGTCCGGAGGGGCGACGGGCCTCCCTCGACGCGCTCGTGCTCGCCTCGGGCTCCGGGGCCGGAGTCGCCGCCGGTTCGGGGGCTTTGTCACAGGCCGGCAGCGCCGCCGCGGCGGCCCCGCCCGCCAGTGCGCCGACGAACCGGCGCCTGCTCCAGCCACCACTGTCCATGTCGCCCCTCAGGTCGTCACTCGTCCCCGTCGTGACAGCCACCTTGACGTTTCAGCGCTCCTGAGTGCAACAACGGCAGGCCCCCGGACGCCTACCAGTCCCCGTCCGCGACCGGTTCGCCCGGGGCGTCCTCGATCTGATGGATCTGCCCCGGTGCGGGCGGCTGCCAGGGCTCGTGATCGTCGCCCAGCCAGTCGCCGACCGGCTTCACGGCCTTGAGCGTGCCGGTGGGGGGAAGGTCCTGCGCGTCCTCGTCGTAGTAGTCGAACCAGGGCAGGCCCGCCCGGGTGTACGCGGCCCGGTCGACCGGCGACGGCGGTGCGGCCTCGCCGGTGATGCGGCGCCACTCCGGCGGAGTCACCAGGTGGACGAAGACCCGGCCCGCGGGTCGCTGAGACCAGTCCGTGAGCGGCCGGTCGTCCTGGTAGACCTCCTGCCGCATGGAACCGCCGACGCCCAGACCCATCGCCGCGGCCGCACGAGGCGGGCCCGCCGGAGCGGCTCCCGGGGCCGGTGCCGGAACCGACCCGGGCGCGGGCGGCGCCGCCATGGGCATCGGAGCGCCGAAGCCGGCCGAGACGGGCGGCGCCGCCATCGGCATCGCGGCGCCGTACCCACCCGGCGGCGGCACCGACCGCTGCCGCTCCGCGCGCTGTCGCTCCTCCTCGCGCCACCGCGCCAGCTCCCGGTCGTTCAGCGCGAAGGCCCGGAGCTGGACCCCGCCCCACACCTCCTCGCCCGTGACCTGCCCCTCCACGGTGGCGCCCAGGCCGAGCGGGACGGCCACGAACTGCCGGACCGTGCCCGTGCCGGAGTTGATGCCGTCCAGCCAGGGCTGGCGGGGGAGCACCACGTAGTTCTGCGGGTCGGGGGAAAGACGGTCGCTCCAGGGCCGGCCCGAGACCGCGCACACCTTGCCGACCCCGACCTGGAGCGCGGCCGGCTCCGTGGTGCCCCCGAAGCTCAGCCACATCGCCTCGCGCAGGTACACCGGCAGCATCACGCCGCCACGGGCCCGCCACGCCTCGGGAACCCTGTCCCCGTAGTCCGCGACCCGCCGCACCGGGAACTCGCCGAGGCCGGGCGGCAGCGGATGGGTGCCGGTCTCCGGAAGGCGCAGGGTGCGGATGAACCGCACGGCGGCCCCGCCCGGCAGCCGCAGTGTGTTCCCGTCGATCCGCACGCTCGTGTCGGCCATCGGCCCGCTCCTCACCTCAGGTGCCGGCCCCCTGCCGGCGTTCCCCTCAGCGAGAACGCCCGCCGAACCCCGCGCGGTTCCGCCACATCTGTTCCGTGACGCCGAGCCGCTCCCGCAGCCTGGTCAGACGGGGCATCCGGGCGCGCTGCTCGCGCGACACACGGTCCAGTTCCTCGAACAGGCGCCGGGTGCGGTGCTCGGTGTCGAGCTCGTCGAGGATGCGGTTGACCTCGGCCAGGACGGCTCCGGGAAGCTGCCAGTGCCCGGGCGCCCGCTCCGCCTCCTCGCGCAGCAGCAGGGCCAGCTTGTCGCGGGTGCCCGCCGCCGTGCGCAGTTCCGCGGCGAGACGCTCCTCCGCCGACTCGGCGCTCGTGCTGAGGTGCGTGGTCACCAGCACCGCGAAACTCACCACGGCGTCGGCGATCTCGGACAGCAGCTGCTCCAGGGCGGCGCCCGTCTCGGCCTCGAACAGCGGCTCGGGTTCGCGCTCCTTGGCGAGGTCGGTGAGGGAACGCGCCAGGACCCGCAGGACGACCGTGCAGATCTCCAGCGTGTCCAGGCCGGTGCGCAGTACGACCCGGTGCAGCACGCTGTCCTGCACGCGCGGGTTGAGCCGCAGACTGTCCTCGGCCTGCCGGAGGGCCGCGTCCACCTCGACGATGTCGTGGTCCAGGCGGCGTGCCTCGTGCAGCTGCTTCTCGGCGCGGTCCACGGGCGTGCCGCCCGCGGCCTCCTCACCCATGCGCAGCATGAGCTGCCGCAGCCGCCGGGCCAGGTCGCCGATCGACTCGCCCGCCTCCTCCACCCACACCGGCGGAGCCAGCAGCAGGTTGCAGGCGAGACCGACGACCGCCCCGATCAGCGTCTCCACCACCCGGGCCCAGGCGGTGTCCCCCACGGTGGTGACGCCGAGGACGAGCATCGCGCTGATCGCGACCTCGGGTACGTACTCCTCGACGCGGACCAGCCGCCCCACGGCCAGCGAGGCCACCAGGAGCAGCGCAAGGCTCCACCAGGTCAGGCCCACCAGCAGGCTGAACGCGATGGCGAGGAGCACGCCGGTCACCACGGCGTTCACCCGCCGGAAACCATTGGTGAGCGTGGCGTACAGCGTCACCTGTACGACCAGAAGGGCCGTCAGGGGAGCGGTGAGGGGCGCCGCCTCGGGGCTCAGGCGCAGCGCGATGACGTAGGCGATCGTCGCAGCGGTCGCCGACCGCAGCGTCTGGACGACCACGGGATCACGACGCTTCCTGACGATCCGCCCGGCCTGCGTCGTCCACTCACGTACCTCTCGCATCCTCGGGCTGTTCCCCTTCCCCGGCGCCTCGAACGCATCCGTCGACCACGTCCGTGCAGGACGCTCACGAAGGACGTTAGTGCCGGGCCGGACCACGGGCGACCGAGGGGGTCAGGCGGACACCTTGTCGAGGAAGGCGGCCAGATGGCCCGTGGTCCGCTCGATCTGCTCCTCCACGGTGAGGCTCTCCTCGAACCGGGAACCGGTCTCCAGCGCCTTCTTCCCGCGTACGTACAGGGAGCAGGCGAGGTCGGTGCACATGTACGCCCCGACGGAGTTGCCCTCACGCCCGGCCGCCCCCGCCTTGCGGGCGGTCATCAGCGAGACCCCGCCCCGTGGGTGGGTCGTCAGGCAGAGCGAACACATGCTGCGGTGCAGGAACCCGCGCTGCGCGGCCTGGAAGCGCATCGACACGCCGACGAGCCGTCCCGCCCGCTCGGTCACCAGATAGCTCCGGTCGGGCGCCCCCGGATCACGCCACCCGAGGAAGTCGAGATCGTCCCAGGGCCGTGTGCCGAGGTCCCGGGGCACGGCCAGGCGCTTGGCCTCGCCCTTCGAGCAGTTGATGAAGGAGGCGCGGATGTCCTGCTCGGTGAGCGGCTGCACGGGAGGCTCCTGGGGAGTGGTCGTCGCGAAACCTAGGGGTCCTAGGTTGTGTGGGCCAGGTCAGGTTAGACAGCGTCGGCACCCAGGGCGACCGGATTTCCGTCAGGCCTCGTCGTCCGGGACACCCGGCGGCCACACCCCCGGGGTCAGCACCCCCAGGGCGTACGCCCGGGCCACCAGTTCCGTGCGGTTGGAGGCGCCCCAGCGGGACGACAGGCGGCGCAGGTGGTAGGTCACCCCGTCCGTGGTGAGGGCCGTCTCCCGGGCCGCCCGGGCCGTGGTGGCGCCGGCGGCCAGAAGCGCCAGGATGCGGGCCTCCATCGGGGTGACCGGGGCCCCCGGCCCGGGCCCGGCGGGGGAGGGGGCGCGTTCGGCGTCCACCCGGAGCATCACCAGCAGCGCGGGGGTGTCCTCGACCGTGTCGCTGACCGGATCCGCCGTCAGTTCGCCGCAGCGCTCCACGCCGCCCGGGGCCCGCCAGCGCACCGACACCTGATAGCGCGAGCGGTGGCGCAGGCGCAGCGCCTGCGCGATGCGCTCCACCTGCGTGGCCTCGCGCGGGCTGAACAGCTCCAGCACGTCACGGCCGCGCAGCCGCCCCGGCGTCGTACCGCACTCCGCTGCCATGGCCGGATTGGCCAGCAGCACCGCCCCGTACACGTCGCACACCGCGACCGGCATCGCGACCCGGTCGAACAGCAGCAGGGCGCGGTTGCGCCACGTCACGGCCTCCTGCCGGGCCAGGTCCACGAGCCTCTCCTGCCATGCCGGGCCGCCCCCGCGCAAGAGCGGCACGTGTGCTCCCCCTACACAATCATGCAGTGCCGCGGCGCCGCCTCCCGGGCGCGGTGGATCAGGCTGGAGCGCAGTACTTCCGTACCGCGAAAGGCAGTTGCCGCGTCATGCCCCCCACCGGACAGAACCCCCCGGCCGCCGACACCCTCCCCGGCGTCCCCGTCGCCGACATCTCCGCCACCGGACCCGGCGGTGCGCCCGTCCAGCAGGCCATGGACCTGATGCGCGAGCACGGCCCCGTGTTCGTGCGGCGGCTGTACGGGCGGGACACCCTGTTCGTGGGCGACCCGGACCTCGTTGCCGACCTCGCGGACGAGCAGCGGTTCGCCAAGCACATCGGGCCGGGGCTGGAGAACGTCCGCGAGTTCGCCGCCGACGGCCTGTTCACGGCGTACAACGACGAGCCCAACTGGGCCAAGGCGCACGACATCCTGATGCCCGCCTTCGCGCTGGGCTCGATGCGCACCTACCACCCCGTGATGCTGAAGGTGGCCCGCCGGCTCATCGCGTCCTGGGACCGCGACGCCCGCGCCGGGCAGCCGGTGAACGTTCCCGACGACATGACCCGCATGACGCTCGACACCATCGGACTCGCCGGGTTCGGCTACGACTTCGGCTCCTTCGAACGGGCCGAGCCGCACCCCTTCGTCGCGTCGATGGTCCGCTGCCTGGAGTGGAGCATGACCCGCCTGGCACGCGTCCCGGGCCAGGACTACTCGGCGCAGGACGCGGCCTTCCGCGACGACTCCGCCCACCTCGCCCGGGTCGTCGACGACGTCATCGCCGCCCGCACCGGCACCGACCAGAGCGACGCCGACGACCTCCTCGGCCTGATGCTCACGGCCGAGCACCCGGCCGACGGCACCACACTCGACACCGCCAACATCCGCAACCAGGTCATCACCTTCCTGATCGCGGGCCACGAGACCACCTCCGGCGCCATGTCCTTCGCGCTGTACTACCTCGCCAAGCACCCCACCGCCCTCCGGCTGGTGCAGCGCGAGGCCGACGAACTGTGGGGCGACCAGACCGACCCCGAGCCCACGTACGAGGAGGTCGGCAGGCTCACCTACACCCGCCAGGTGCTCAACGAGGCCCTGCGGCTCTGGCCCACGGCCGCCGTCTTCTCCCGGCAGGCCCGCGAGGACACCCTGCTCGGCGGGCGCATCCCGCTGCGCGCCGGACAGTCCGCCCTGGTCCTCACGCCGATGCTGCACCGGCAGCCCGTGTGGGGCGACAACCCGGAGCTGTTCGACCCCTCCCGCTTCACGCCCGAGGCGGAGGCCGGGCGGCCGGTGCACGCCTTCAAGCCGTTCGGCACCGGTGAACGCGCCTGCCTCGGACGGCAGTTCGCGCTGCACGAGGCGACCATGCTGCTGGCCATGCTCGTCCACCGCTACCGGCTGCGCGACCACGCCGGCTACCGGCTCACGGTCAAGGAGACCCTCACCCTCAAGCCCGATGGCTTCACCCTCGCGCTCGCGCCGCGCACCGCCGCCGACCGCGTCCACCCGCCGCTGCCCGGAGCGGCCCCCGCCAAGGACGCCGAGGCGCCCGCACCGCGGGGCCTGCCCGCCCGTGTCCGCCCCGGCACCGCCGCCCTCTTCCTGCACGGCAGCAACTACGGCACCTGCCGCGACTTCGCCGCACAGCTCGCCGACGAGGCCGCCGCCGTCGGCTGCGCCACCGAGGTGGCACCGCTGGACGCCTACGCGGGCGGCCTGCCCACCGACCGGCCCGTCGTCATCACCGCCGCCTCCTACAACGGCCGCCCCACCGACGACGCCACCGCCTTCGCCGCCCGGCTGGAGGAGCACCACGACCTGTCCGGCGTGACGTACGCCGTCCTCGGCGTCGGCGACCGCAACTGGGCCGCCACCTACCAGCACGTCCCCACCCGCATCGACGAGCGGCTCGCCGCATCCGGCGCCGGCCGGCTGCTGGAACGCGCCGCCGCCGACGCCTCCGGCGACCTCACCGGCACCGTCCGCACCTTCACGGCCGCCCTGCGCACCGCCCTGCTGGAACGCTACGGCGACCCGGACGCCACCACGCCGGACCCCGGGCCCACGACCGCCTACGAGGTCCGGACCCTGACCGGCGGCCCGCTGGACGCCCTCGCCGAACGGCACGAACTCGTCCCCATGCGCGTCACCGAGGTACGCGACCTCACCGCGCCCGGCCACCCGCGCCGCAAGCGGTTCGTCCGGGTCGCGCTGCCCGACGGCGTCACCTACCGCACGGCCGACCACCTCACCGTGCTGCCCGCCAACGCCGCGGACCTCGTCACCCGCGCCGCCGCCGCGCTCGGCGCCGACCTCGACACCGTCCTGGACATCCGCGCCACCCGCCCGCGCCGCGACGGCATCGCCGTGGACCGGCCCGTGACGGTACGGCAGCTCCTCACCCACCACGTGGAGCTTCAGGAGCGCCCCGGCGCCGGGCAACTGGCCGCGCTCGCCGCCGCCAACCCGTGCCCGCCGGAGCGCACGGCCCTGGCCGCCCTCACCGACGACCCGCGCACCCTCGTGGAGATCCTGGAAGACCACCCGGCGCTGCGCGGCGCCCTGGACTGGCCGCAGCTCCTCGACCTCCTCACCCCGCTGCGCCCGCGCCACTACTCCATCTCCTCCTCGCCGGCCGTCGACCCCGGCCACGTGGACCTGATGGTCTCGCTGCTGGAGGCACCCGCCCGCTCCGGCAAGGGCCTCTACCGTGGCACCGGCTCCGGCCACCTGGCCTCCGTGCGACCCGGCGACACGCTGTACGCGCGCGTACAGCCCTGCCGGGAGGCCTTCCGCATCGACGTCACCGGCGATGCGGCACCGGTCGTCATGGTCGCGGCGGGCACCGGCCTCGCCCCCTTCCGCGGCGTCATCGCCGACCGTGCGGCGGCCGTCGCGGCGGGCGCCGAACTCGCCCCGGCCCTGTGCTACTTCGGCTGCGACGCCCCCGACGCGGACTTCCTGCACGCCGCGGAACTGCGCGCCGCCGAAACCGCCGGAGCAGTCTGCTTGCGCCCCGCCTTCAGCGAGGCCCCCGAGGGCGAGGTGCGGTTCGTGCAGCACCGGATCGCCGCCGAGGCCGAGGAGGTCTGGGCCCTGCTGGACGCCGGGGCGCGGGTGTACGTCTGCGGAGACGGTTCGAAAATGGCGCCCGGGGTGCGGGAGGCATTCCGTACGCTGTTCCGCAAGCACACACCGGGAGCCGACGAGGGGGCCGCCGAGCAGTGGCTCGACGGGCTGATCGCGGGCGGGCGTTACACCGAGGACGTGTACGCCGCCGGCTGACCGCGGACACAGGGGAGGGGTGGGCACACGGTGGTGGACTCCTGGGAGCGGGCCCGGCACGTCCTTCGGGAGGCGGGTCTGGACCCCGGCCGCCTCGCCCACCTCGCCCCGATGACCGGCGGCACGTACAACGCCGTCGAGGAACTGCGCCTCACCGACGGCAGCCGGTACGTGCTGAAGATCCCGCCCCCCGCGGTCGTCCCCGGTCTGCGGCACGAGCGCGAGCTGCTGGTCTCGGAGGCCGAGTTCTACCGCTCGGCCGCCCGCGTCGAGGTCACGGCACCCCGGCTGGTGTCCATGAGCGACGGCTTCCTGCTGATGACCGCCTGCCCGGGCGTCCCGTGGGACGGCACCCTCACCGATGCGGAACACGCGTTTCTGCGCACGGAACTCGGCCGCCAGGCGGCCCGGCTGCACCGTGTGACGGGCCCCGGCTTCGGCTACCCGTCGGGCGCCCTCGGGCCGCTCGCCCCCGACTGGCGGACGGCGTTCACGGGAATGCTCGACGCCGTCCTCGACGACGCCCGGCGCTACGGCGCCCGGCTGCCCCGGCCCGTCGACGAGGTGGCCGGGACCGCCGCGTCCGCGTACGGCGCCCTCGACGAGGTCACCGTCCCGTGCCTGGTCCACTTCGACCTGTGGCGGGGCAACATCCTCGTCGACCGTGCGGACGGAGCGGCCCGCATCGGGGGCCTCATCGACGGGGAGCGCATGTTCTGGGGCGACCCCCTGGCCGACTTCGTCTCCCTGGCGCTGCTGGGTGACATCAGGAAGGACGAGGATTTCCTGGCCGGCTACCGGGAGGCCGGCGGCCGGGCGGACTTCGACACCCCGGCCCGTCTGCGTCTCGCCCTGTACCGCGCCTACCTGTACCTGATCATGCTGACCGAGACGATTCCCCGCCGCGTCGGCGCGGAGCAGGAGCGCCGGGTGTGGGAGGGGGTCGCCCCGGAACTCCTCGCGGCCCTGGACGAGATCGCCGGGGCCACCGGGACCCACCGTTAGCTCACATCATGAAATAAGGGGTGGGGGAAGGTCGCGCCGCACCTGGCTCCGACGGTATGTTGCAGGTCGGACAGGGGATGCGGAGGAAACCTCATGGCGGCGGGGAACGGGCGCACGGTACGCGATCTCAGGCGGGCCAACCGCACGGCCGTGCTGCAACGGCTCTACTTCGACGGACCGCTCAGCCGCTTCGAACTCGGCCCGGCGACCGGTCTGAGCTCCGGCTCCGTCAGCAACGTCGTCGCCGACCTGGTCGCCGACGGACTGGTCGAAGAGGCCGGAAGCGTCGACTCCGACGGCGGCCGTCCCCGCACCCTGCTGCGGGTCGCACCCGGCAGCGGCCACATGATCGGTGTCGACGTCGGCGAGACCCGGGTCCGCGTCGAGCTGTTCGACCTCACCCTCACCGAACTCGCCCGGGCGGAGCACCCGCTCACCCCGCAGCGGTACGAGGTCGAGGTCATCGTCGACCACATCCGCCAGGGCATCGCCGAGGTGCTGGACTCCGCGGGTCTCGCCCCCGAGCGGCTCCTCGGCGTCGGCATCGGCGTACCCGGCATCGTCGAGCGCACCCCTGACCGCGGGGCACTCGTGCATGGGCAGACCATCGGCTGGGACGCCGTCCCGCTGGAGGCCCTGCTCCGCTCCGGTTACCCGCTGCCGGAGACCGTCCCGTACTTCATCGACAACGGCGCCAAGACGCTGGGCCAGGCCGAGATGTGGTTCGGCGCCGGGCGCGGGGCCCGCAACGCCGTCGTCGTCCTGTTCGGCTCCGGCGTGGGTGCGAGCCTCGTCACCCCGGACGTGGAGCAGGGCCGCGCGGTCGAGTGGGGGCACCTGACCGTACGGGTGCGGGGCCGCCGCTGCCGCTGCGGGGCGCTCGGCTGTCTGGAGGCCTACGCGGGCGCCGAGTCGCTGCTCGCCCGCTGGCGGGAGGAGGGCGGCCGGGCCCCTGACGGCACCGACGAGGAGACCGCCCTCACCACGATGCTCGCCGCGGCCCATCCACCCGAGGGCGTCGCGGCGGACCCCGTCGCGCTGGCCGTCCTGGAGGAGACCGCCGAGTACCTGGGCGCCGGCCTGTCCGACCTGATCAACCTCTTCCAGCCCGAGCGCATCCTCATCGGCGGCTGGGCCGGCCTGGCGCTCGGCGCGC
Organism: Streptomyces sp. SID5643; assembly: GCF_009872555.1. NCBI lineage: Bacteria > Bacillati > Actinomycetota > Actinomycetes > Kitasatosporales > Streptomycetaceae > Streptomyces > Streptomyces sp. SID5643. Next base: position 15,727 of record NZ_WWIC01000166.1, on the reverse strand, counting down.
GCTTCCTGCCCGCCGTACGCCGCCACGCCATGTCGTACGCGCTGCGCCACCCGGCCGGGAAGGTGACCGTCGACCTGGGGCGGCTCGGACCCGACGCGGTCACGGTCGGTGCCGCGATCCTGCCGCTCGCCGACTTCTTCGCCCGCGGCGGGCGGCGCCCCGACCCGGCGCCGCAGTACCCGCTCCCGGCCTGGCGCACGGCCCTTCAGGAGCGGACCCCGCGCTGAGGTTTCGCCGATCACCGCGGAGGTACTCGCGTGGCGCCCGGACCACAGAAGGGAGCACGCCGTGACCGACCACCGCCTCGAAGGACCCGGCGAGAACGGTGACCCCATCCCGCGGGACATGCCGGACCAGCAGGCCGACGACGGCGAGGACCCGTGGGAGGTCGCCCCGCGCTTCACGGGCACCGGCAAGGACGACAAGCAGCAGAACGACGACGAGACCGACGAGCCCGCCGGTGACGTCCCCGACACGGACGAAGCGGGGACGGGCCGGCAGGGAGCACCGCACTCGGGAACGGTTCACCCCGAGCACCCGGTACCGGACGAGCCCTCCGCCTGAGGAGGGCATCCCACCGAGGGCCGCAGCCGGCTGTGGGGGTCGGCTGCGGCCCTCGGGCATGCCCGAGGGCCCGCTCGCGCGGCTCGTCCGGATCAGCCGACCTTGCGCCCCCGCAGCGGCTCCGTCGGCGCCCCCGCGCCCTGCTGGAGGCCCAGCAGGAACTCCTCCAGCACCTCGGGCGCCGTATGCTCCGGCCGCCAGCCGAGCTCCGCTCGCGCCCGCGTGCAGTCCATCAGCGGCAGTCGCAGCACCGCGTCGAACAGGTGCGGGGAGGCGGGCAGCAGGTGCAGGCCCCAGGCGGCGGCGATCGCCGACCGGGCGGCGCCGCGCGGCAGCCGCACCGGACGCGCGTCGAACATCTCGCCCAGCAGCCGCGCGTCGACCGGAGGGTCGGCCGCCAGGTTGAACGCGCCCCGGACATCCGAGCGCAGCGCCAGCCGGTACGCGTTCGCCGCGTCGTCCGTGTGCAGCGCCTGCATCCGCAGCCCGGGGATGTCCGGCAGGAAGGGCAGCAGCTCCGGGCGGGCCAGCGGGCCGGGCAGGAAGCGGCCGCCGAAGATGCGGCGCTGCTCGCTCGCCGATTCCCGCTGGAACAGGAAGGCGGGCCGCATCCGCACCACCCGCGTCCCGGGGTGGTCGCGCTCGAACGTGTCCAGCGCCCGTTCCAGGTAAGCCTTCTCCCGGCAGTACGCGGCGTCCGGCCAGCCGTGCGTCGGCCACGACTCGTCCACCGCCTCGTCCTTCGGGCCGGGGGAGTACGCGCCGACCGACGAGGCGTGCACCAGGGTCGGCACGCCCGCCCCGGCCACCGCCTCGAAGACCCGCATGCTGCCGAGCACATTGGTGCGCCAGGTCGCGGCCGGGTCGTGCGTCGGCTGGAAGGCCCACGCCAGATGGACGACCGCGTCCGCGTCCGTGAACCGCTCCACCAGATCGGCCCGCTCGGCCGCCAGATCGACGGCGGCCCAGTCCGTCTTCGGCGGCGACCAGTCGGGGATCCGCCGGGCCAGGCCCAGCACGGAGGCGACCTCCGGGTCCTCCGACAGCAGCCGCACCACACTGGTGCCCACGTTGCCGGTGGCACCCGTGACCACGATCCTCATGCCCGTTGCGCTGCTCACCTCGTGCTCCTCTCGGCCGCGGCCCCCCGGTCGGTGCCGAGTACCCGAGGGCCGCGGAAAGCACTACGACGGTCGGAAGCCGCGTCACTCGTCCTGGTCGCGGGGGACGGTTTCCGACCAGAGGTTCTCCGCCTGGAGCAGCAGCGTGCCCAGGACGGCCGTGTGGGCGGCCCCCTCCCCGGCGTGCCGGCGCAGGTTCTCCTGCAACTCCTCGTGCAGCTCTCGCATCGCCTTCTCGGTTTCGTCGTCCGGCCGGGCGGTCACGCTGCCGTCGAGCAGATTGTCGGCCTCGGCGCACAGGGCGTCCCCGATCAGCTCCAGCAGACGGGCGTAGGCGCGCAGGGCCGGGCCCTCGGGCGGGGCGGGCGACCGCTTGTCGTCCACCGACACCGCCAGGGCCCGGGTGAGCGTGGCGACGTGCCCGGTGACCCGGCCGAGCCGCTCGTCCTCGTCCACCGCGGGCAGGGCGCCCTCGTGCGGGACGCGGTGCAGGGCGCGCAGCGGGGCGTAGGTCAGGCGCAGGCTCTCCTGGCTCCAGCGGCGTGCCGAGCGCAGCGCCTGCAAACGGTGGTCCAGCCGGACCGAGGCACTGACCCAGCCGGCGGCGGTCTGCCCGTCCCACTCGCCCTCGCGCAGGTCACCGGCGACGGTGTGCAGCACGTCCCCCGTCTCCCGGGCGAGCGCCGCCAGGTTCGCGCGTACGTCGCGCAGGTGGATCGGCGGCAGGACGAGCGCGTTGACGGCGACGCCGATGACCGCGCCGATCGCGGCCTGCCCCACCCGGTGGCCGACGGCGGACAGGCTCACCATGCCCGAGGAGATGGTGAACAGGGCCGTGGTCGCCGCGTAGATGCCCTGGTCGCCGAAGCGGGGCCAGTTCGCCAGCAGCATCAGCACCGGTACCGACAGGGCGAGCGCGCCGGTCGTGTCGTCGGTGATGGCCTGCGCCGCCGAGGCGAGCAGGGTGCCGACGCAGATCGCCCCGAACTGCCGCGCGCCCTGCACCAGAGAGCTGAACACGGTGGCCTGCACCAGCACCAGCGCCACCCAGGGCGCCATCAGGGCCAGCGGGTCGCCCATCCAGACGCCGCCCACCAACCACGCCAGCACCGCCGCCCCGGCCGCCTTCAGCGACTGGACGACCAGATCCCGCTCCCGCCCGGGCCCCCGCCACGCCGCTCGCACGGCGTTCCAGGCGCCCCGCGTGTCGCGCCGCACGGCCTCCACCGGCCGTACGGTGCGCGCTCCCTGCTCAAAGGTGCGCATCCGCCCCTGAGCCGTCGGTGCTCCGTGGGGCCGGCCATCCGTGCCCGCCCCCGTGCTTCTGTCCTCGTCCTTCCGCCCGCGGAGGGCTCCCGCCGCCCGCCGTACCGCATTCATCACACGCGTCATGCGCTGTGGGTATCCGCTCGACCGGCGGTTTCACGCCGCTTCATGCAAGCGCCCCGTCGTCGAGGGCGGACAGCAGGTGTGCGGGATCCGCGTAGACCGCGTCCGCTCCGGACTCCTCCAGGTCGGCGCGCGGGATGCCGCCGCACAGGACGCCCACGCAGCGCACCCCGGCCCGGCTGCCCGCCCGCATGTCCCACACGGTGTCGCCGACGAACACCGCCCGCTCCGCCGGCACCCCCGCCAGCTCCAGGGCGTGCTCCACCGGCTCGGGGGCGGGCTTGCCCTCGTCGACGTCGTCGGCACTGGCCGTGGCGGCGATGGCCTCGTCCGCGTCGATGGCCCGCCGCAACGCGCTCAGCTCGGCGCCGCCCGCCGAGGTGGCCAGCACCACCGTCCAGCCGTCCCGGTGCAGTCGCCGCAGCAGCGCCCCGGCCTCGGGCAGCGCGGGCAGCCGGTCGAAGTACTGCCCGTACAGCGCCTTGTGCCCCGCGCTGATGTCGGCGTCCTGGTCCTCGTCCCGGTCGTCGCCCAGCAGGTGGGCGACCAGATCGGTCGACGGCAGGCCCACGGCCCGGTGGACGGCGTGCATCGGTACCTCGTGGCCCGCCTGCCGGAACGCCTCCCACCAGGCCACGACGTGCAGATGGTTGGTGTCGACCAGCGTGCCGTCGACGTCGAACACGGCCGCCCGTCCCGAGCTTCCCATCAGTGCAGTCCCTTCCTCGGAGGACGCGCGGGTACCACGTCAGCCGCCCGCCACGCCGGACGGCAGCCGTCGCTCACGGGTCCAGGCCAGCAGCTCGTCGAGGGACCACGTGGTCACCACCCGCTCTGGTGGCACCCCGCACTCCTCGGCCCGCGCGCACCCGTTGATCTGCCAGTCCAGCTGCCCGGGCGCGTGCGCGTCGGTGTCGACGGAGAACAGCACCCCCGCGTCCACGGCGCGGCGCAGCAGCCGCCGGGGCGGGTCCAGCCGTTCCGGCCTGCTGTTGATCTCCAGGGCCGTGCCCGTCTCGGCGAGCGCCGCGAACACGTCGTCCGCGTCGAACTCCGACTCCGGCCGCCCGCGCCCGGTCACCAGCCGTCCCGTGCAGTGCCCGAGCACGTCCGCGTGCGGATCGCGTACGGCGGCCACCATCCGCCGGGTCATCGACCGGGCGTCCATGCGCAGCTTGGAGTGCACGGACACCACCACCACGTCGAGCCGGTCCAGCAGCTCCGGCTCCTGGTCGAGCGTGCCGTCCTCGTGGATGTCGCACTCGATGCCGGTCAGCAGCCGGAACGGCGCCCATGTCTTGTTCAGCTCCGCCACCACGTCCAGCTGCTCCCGCAGCCGCTCGGGCGACAGCCCCCGGGCGACGGTCAGCCGCGGCGAGTGGTCGGTCAGCGCCGCCCACTCGTGGCCCAGGTCCGCGGCGGCCCGGCCCATCTCCTCGATCGGGCTGCCGCCGTCCGACCAGTCGGAGTGCAGATGACAGTCACCGCGCAGCAGCGCCCGCAGCTTCTCCCCGCCCCGGACGGCCGGCTGCTCGTGTGCCTCGCCCTCCAGCTTCGCCAGATAGCCGGGCACCTGGTCGGCCAGGGCCTCCCGCACCACCTGTGCGGTCTTCGGGCCGACGCCCTTGAGCTTCTCCAGGGAGCCGTCCGCCGCCCGCCGGCGCACCTCGTCCCCGCCCAGGTCCTTCAGCACCCGGGCCGCCGTGCGGAAGGCGCGCACGCGGTAGGTCGGTGCCAGGGACCGCTCCAGCAGGAAGGCGATCCGGTCCAGTGCCTCGACGGGGTCCATCGCCACCTCCACCTCAAGGGTTCCCCAGTGCCCCGCGGGCCGCACGACGGGCGGACGGTTTGCCCGGTGTCCCCCCGGGTACTGCGATGCCTCGCCCTGCCCCGCCGACGAGGAGGCTCGTCATGTCCGCCCCCAGCGCGTCCCCCAGCAAGGTCGCCGTGATCACCGGCGCCGACTCCGGCATCGGCCGCGCCACCGCCGTCCACCTGGCCCGGGCGGGAATGGACGTCGGCATCACCTATCACAGCGACCGCAAAGGCGCCGAGGAGACGGCCGACGAGGTGCGTGCGCACGGGCAGCGGGCCGAGGTCGCCCGCATGGACCTCACCCGGCTGCCCGACGCCGCCGACACCGTCGACCACCTGTGCGAGCGGCTCGGCCGCATCGACGTGCTGGTCAACAACGCCGGGACCGGCACCATGACGCCCTACCTGGACCTGGAGCTGTCCGACGTGCGCGAGGTCCTGGACGTCGATCTCGTCGGGCCGTTCCTGTGCGGGCAGAAGGCGGCCCGGCACATGATCGACCACGGGGAGGGCGGCCGGATCATCAACGTCACGTCCGTGCACGAGCACCAGCCGCGGGTGGGCGCCGCCCCCTACTGCGCCGCAAAAGGGGGGCTCGGGCTGCTCACCCAGGTCATGGCGCTCGAACTGGCCGAGCACCACATCACCGTCAACGCCGTCGCCCCGGGCGAGATCGCCACGCCCATGACCGGGCAGGAGGACACCGACCCGCACACCGAGAGCCGCCCGGGCATTCCGCTCGGCCGGCCCGGGGACGCCCGGGAGGTCGCCGCGGTCGTCGCCTTCCTCGCCGGTCCGGACGCCTCGTACGTCACCGGCGCGTCCTGGAGCGTCGACGGCGGCATGCTCCGGATGGGTCCGCAGGCCGGTTCGCACCTCACCGGTGACGACTGGCGCCGTCCCTGAACCCGCGCCGCCGCCGGTTGCGTTCTACGCTCGATGCATGACCGAAAGCGCGAGCCCGTACATGTCCCACCCGCGGATCCTGGTGCTCGGGGTGCAACCCGGTACACCGCCCTTCCGGATCGTGCAGATCGACGGCCAGGTGGTCGGGGAGGCCCGGGCCGTCACCGACGTGCTGGCGGCCGCGGCCGCGTTCGGCATCACCGTGCACGACATGGACGACCCGGACGTGGTCCGGTGGGTGGGGGGAGACAAGTTCACCTGGACAGTGCACTAGGCGGTGCGGCGTGACGCGTCCTACGCCTTGCCGGCCGGAGCCTCCTCTCCCGCCCGGCCCCGGCGGGGCCTGCGCGCATGGACGGCCCTGCTGAGACGGCGGCCCAGGAGCAGGTAACCGATGAGCGCGCCCGTCGTGTTGAGGATCACGTCGTCGATGTCGAAGGCGCGGCCGGTGACCAGCGCGCCCTGCGCGAACTCCACCAGGAGCATCACGATCGCGGTCAGGAGCAGCACACGCAGGATGCCCCGGGTGCGCGGGGCGACCACCGGCACGAGGACGCCGAAGGGAACGCCCAGCAGGATGTTGCCGCCGATCTGCTTGACCGCGTCGCGCAGTTCGGGCTGGTCGAGATAGGCCTTCAGGGAGCTGCCCGGCGTCAGGTTGCTGTGGGTCAGCGCCTCCGAGGCGGGCGAGGGCTGGAGGGTCAGCCGGGCCAGCACCACCGCGAAGGCGACCATGAACGTGAACGCGCACAGCATCGCCAGCAGCCGCAGGGGCAGCGGGAGCGGGCGTCGCTCGCTCCCGGACCCGGCGGCCCGGGGACGTGAGGCTGCACTGGCCATTCGGTCCTCCAATCTTGAACTTCCCTGCGTGACACGGCGGTTACCCCCGGTCGGGCCGACGATGCCGTGGGGGTCCGTTCCCGGCCACGGTCCCCGGCGGTTTCGCCGGGGACCGTGGCCGGGGATCGCTCCCACCCTCCGTTTCCCACGTTCGACCGGAGCACACCTGCCCGGGTTCCGCCGTGTACGGAAGCGGGTCAGCTCCCGTAGGAGACGTGCACCTCCTTGAAGCCCAGGGAGCGCAGCAGCCCTTCGAGCATGCCGGTGGTGTTGGACTCGGCGCGTGCGGTCAGCTCGCTCTCCTTCGCCGCGTCGCCGATGTGCCGCACCGCGAGCTTCTGCACGGCCTGTTCGCCGTTGGGGTTGTCCGAGAAGAGGTCGCCGAGGCGGTCGAAGAGACCGCGCTGCTTGGAGACCGCGTAGGAGCGGTCGGGGTCGAGGGCGGGCTTGCCCAGCTCGGCGTGAGGCAGCCGGAGCGTGGCGGACGTGCGGTCGCCGTTGACCTTCACGTCGTTCTCGCCGATCTTGCCCAGGTCGACATAGGCGTCGACGGTGCCCGCGCCGACGTACAGGGTGCGGGTGCCGCGGATGGCGTCGGGCAGCAGTTTGGCGTCCTTCTCCAGGTCGACGACGACCTGGAAGTTGCCGGAGGCGGCGTCGTAACGGCTGATGTCCTGGATGGACTTCAGCAGCGCGGGACCGGACCGGTCGTGCGTCTCGGTGCCGAACAGGTCCTTCAGGCCCGGGATCACGCTCAGCCGGAGCCCGGCGAAGAACACCACGAGCACCAGCACGAGCGCGGCCACCACCTTCGCCCAGCCGGGCATGCGCCTGGGGAGGCGCTTGACGGGAGTCGTCATGCGACGGCCCTCCTTCCTACTGTCCGGATGCCCGCCACGACCCGGGCCAGACCGCCGAGTTGAAGAGACAACGGCTCCGGCGGAAGCGCACAGGGCGCACACCCGTCACGGTCGGGAGGTCGCCTCCGGCTGCTCCAGCGCGGCGTCCAGCGTGGGCTGCGGCGGCAGGATCCTGGACAGGCCGGTGATCCGCAGGACGCGCAGCGTGAGCGGATGCGCGCAGACGAGCAGCACCTGCCCCCGCCGGTCCAGCACCCGGCTGCGGGCCCGGTACAGCAGCCGCAGTCCGGAGCAGTCGAAGAAGTCGATCCCACTGAGGTCGATCACGACGCGGGCGGCGGGGCGGTCCGTCTCCCGGTCCAGGTGCGGTGCGATCTCCGTGGCCGCGACGAGGTCGATCTCACCGCGGAACTCCAGCACCGTGTGCCCACGTTCCTGGCGGACGCGCAGATGCCGGGTGAGCGGTGCAGGTTCCTGCCGCACGACGAGATCGCCTCCAGCCTGCTCCGTGCGTGGGAGGGGCCACGGCTCAACACCGCTCCCCGCCCTGCAAGTTACCCTCCAACGGGTGAATTTGAGCATGTTCGATTGACATATGTCTTTGAATTCCGGCCGAGTTGGCCGGGGTTCACGCCGGGGCGTGCGCGGGGGCGCCGCAGGGGCGCGCTCCGGGCTACGACAGGGCGTGCCAGGCCCTGATGAGTGCCTGGCGGAACTGTTCCGTCTGGTGCGCCGTGAGGTCGCGCACCATCCGCTCCTCCAGTTGCCGGACGGGTCCGGCGTGCCGGGCGAGCAGCTCGCGGCCGGAGTCGGTGAGCAGGATCAGCAGCTCCCGGCGGTTGCGGGGATTGCGCTCGCGGCGCACCAGCCCGCGCCCCTCCAGGGAGCGGACCAGGTCCGCGATGGACTGGGCGGTGACGAAGGAGTCGCGTGCCAGCTGGGCCGCGGACAGCCCGTCGTGCCGCTCCAGCACGGTCAGCGCCGTGTACTGCAAAGCGGTGATCCCGGAAGGTCTGACCAGCTCGTCCAGGTGGGAGCGCACGACGAGCTCCACCTGCTTGACCATGTAGAGCAGGGAAGGGGGCGCCTTGGTCACCTGTGTGTCGAGCATGGGAGCAGGCTAGACCATTGACAGGAAACCTGTCCGTAAACAGACTGCACACAGACAGGAATCCTGTTTGTTGAAAACTTAGCGACGACGCTGAGGAGTGGCGATGACCACCTTCGAGAGCACACCCGGGCAGCTGTTCATCGGGGGCCGATGGCGCGAAGCCGCCGACGGAGCGCGCACCGAGGTGGTCGACCCGTCCCGGGGCACGGCCGTCACCACCGTCGCCGAGGCGGGCCCCGCCGACGTCGACGCCGCCGTGCGCGCCGCCCGCGAGGCCTTCGACGACGGTGCCTGGTCCGGCCTGAGCGGCCGCGAACGCGGCCGGGTGCTGCACCGCGTCGCCGGACTGATCAGGGAGAACGCCGACGACCTCGCCGCACTGGAGAGCCTCGACGTCGGCAAGCCGGTCACGCTGTGCGGAGCGGTCGACGTGACGAACGCGGCCAACGACTACGAGTACTTCGCGAACCTCGCCCAGAGCCAGGACGGCGCCCTGCGCGAGACCCCCATGAACGCCCTCGCCTACACCCGGCGCGAGCCCCTCGGCGTGGTCGCCGCGATCACCCCGTTCAACTTCCCGCTGATCCTCGCCGGCTCCAAGCTCGGTCCCGCCCTCGCGGCCGGCAACACCGTCGTCCACAAGCCCGCCGACGAGACGCCGCTCAGCGCCCTGTACATGGCCCGGCTGCTCCAGGAGGCGGGCGTCCCCGACGGCGTGGTGAACGTCGTGACCGGCACCGGCCCGGTGGCCGGCGAGGCGCTGCTGCGCCACCGCGGCGTCGACAAGGTCGCCTTCACCGGTTCCACCGCGATCGGCCGGCACGTGGCGAGCGTCGCGGGGGAGGCGCTCAAGCCCGTCACCATGGAGCTCGGCGGCAACGCCGCCCACATCGTGTTCGAGGACGCCGACCTGGAGAAGGCGGTCGGGGCGGTCATCAAGGGCTTCGTCTTCAACACCGGCCAGTTCTGCATGGGCGGCCCGCGCCTGCTGGTGGCCCGCTCGGTGTACCCGACCCTGCTCGGCATTCTCGCCGAGGCCGTGCCCGGCGTGCCGGTCGGCGATCCCCGCGACCCGGCCACCGTCGTCGGCCCGATGGCGGCGGAGAAGCACCTGAAGAAGGTCGAGGAGTACGTCGCCCTGGCCCGCATGGAAGGCGCCCGCATCGTCTGCGGCGGCGAACGGCTCGACCTCCACGGCGGCTACTACTACAAGCCCACCGTCATCGCCGACCTGGCGAACGACTCCCGCGTGGTCCAGGAGGAGATCTTCGGCCCGGTCCTCACCGTGCAGCCCTTCGACGACGAGGACGAGGCCGTCGCCCTCGCCAACTCCACGCCCTACGGCCTGGCCTCCGGCGTCCAGACCAGCAACCTCGCCCGCGCCCACCGGGTCGCCGGCCGGCTCCAGGCCGGCATCGTCTGGGTCAACGACTGGGCGATGCTCGACCCGGCGGTGCCCTTCGGCGGAGTGAAGGACTCCGGCTACGGCCGCGAGTACGGGCCCGAGGCCCTCGCCGGTTACACCAAGGTCAAGTCCGTCGTCGTCTCGCTCGACTGAGAACCGTCCAGGAGCCATCACGATGCCCACCACCACCCGTGCCGCGGTCGTCGAGTCCGGCGGCGCGCCCTTCACCCTCTGCGACGTCGTCCTCGACGCACCCGGCCCGCACGAGGCACTGGTCCGCATGACCGCCGCCGGACTGTGCCACACCGACCTGGGCGTGGCGAGCGGCGGACTGCCCTTCCCGCTGCCCGGCGTCCTGGGCCACGAGGGTGCCGGCGTCGTCGAGGCCGTCGGCTCCGCCGTCACCGGCGTCGCGCCGGGCGACCACGTCCTGCTCTCCTTCACCTCCTGCGGCGACTGCCGCAACTGCCGCGGCGGGCACCCCGCGTACTGCGCGACCTGGCTGCCGCTGAACCTCATCGGCGGCGGCCGGGCCGACGGCACCAGCACCATCAGCCGGGACGGCGAGGCCCTGGGCGGCCACTTCTTCGGCCAGTCCTCCTTCGCCGAACGGGCCCTGGCCGACGAGCGCAGCCTCGTGAAGGTCGACCCGGACGTGCCGCTCGCGTCGATCGCCCCGCTGGGCTGCGGCGTACAGACCGGTGTGGGCGCCGTGTGGAACGTCCTGAAGCCGGAGACCGGCGGCACGGTCGTCGTCCTGGGCGCCGGAGCGGTCGGCCTGTCGGCCGTGATGGCGGCCGCCATCACCCCGGCCACCACGATCGTCGCCGTCGACCGGGTCGCCGAACGCCTGTCGCTGGCCGGGGAACTGGGGGCCACCCACACCGTCGACACGAGCGGGACGGACCTCGCCCCGGCCCTCGCAGAGATCACCGGCGGGCAGGGCGCGGACGGGATCGTCGAGACCACGGGCAACGTCGGCGTCCTGCGGCAGGGCGTCGACGCGCTGGCCGCGCGCGGCACCCTGGTCGTCGTCGGCGCCCCGCCCTTCGGCACCGAGGTCGCCCTGGACGTCAACGGCCTCCTCGGCGGCAAGCGGATCGTCGGTCTCACCCTCGGCGACAGCGAGACCCAGACCATGATCCCGGCCCTGGTCCGCCTGGTGAAGGACGGACGCCTCCCGCTGCACCGCCTGATCAGCACGTATCCCTTCGGGGACATCGACCGGGCGGTCCAGGACATGAGGTCGGGCAAGACGATCAAGCCGGTCCTGACGTTCTGACGCGGCCGGCCGACCGACCGGGGCACGGCACCACAGCTGCGCTGCTCGGGTGGGGCGTCTCGGAGCTCGGGGGTTCTGGTGTGCGGGCGGGCGCGGGCCGTCGGTGGCCGGCGCGCAGTTCCCCGCGCCCACAGAAAGGCCGGACCCGCCGGCCGCCTGGAGAACGACCGGCCGGGCCGACAGGCAGACCGGACCGACGGCCTTCGGCGGTGCCCGGCTTCGAGGCCGGCGCGTCGACTGCTCGGGGATCGGGCAGGCAGGAGCGCGTGAGCCCCCGCCGACGGCGGCCTCGCTCCCGGAGCGGCCCGGGCGTACCAATGCATGCCGCTCCGCGCTCGACGGACCGGACCCGGCCGGGCCCGGTCCGTCCCGACGCGTTCGCGGTCACCCGGTGGAGCCGTCCGGGCCTCGTCGTGCGCGGAGTCGCCTCCCGCCCGGCGGCGGAGCCGTGTTCGGCCGGTCGCGGCCCCTCGCGCCAGAGGGCAGCCCGGCCGGTGGCCGGTTGCGCGCGTCGTGGTGCGCCGCTGTGGTGGACCCGCGCTGGGCCGTGGCCCCTGCTGCGGACCGGCCGCAGGTGGAGGCCCCGGGGCCTCCACCTCCTCTGGGCCGGGGCTCCCGGCGGCGGCCCGCCTCGCGCCCGCGTCTCCCGGCGAGGCGGCTACAGCCCGATGTCGAGGTCGTCTCCGAGAAGCACGCCCTCACGAGGCACGGCACAGGCGACGGGCCCGCCGCCCGGGCCGGCGTGTTCAGTCGTTCAGCAGCACCAGCTTCCCCGTCGTGCGGCCGGTGTCGCCGAGGGCGTGTGCCTCGGCGGCGTCGGCCAGCGGGAACGCGCCGGCGATCGTGGCGCGCAGCTTCCCCGCCCCGACCAGGTCCGCGATCGCCTCCATGCCGGTGCGGTCGGCGTCCACCAGCATCCGCAGCGCCCGCACACCGAGCCGCTCGGCCTCCTCGTAGAGGTCGTCCGAGCCGACCGGGAGGATCGACACCAGGACGCCGCCGGGGCGCAGCACGCGCAGGGAACGCAGGGCGTTGTCGCCGCCGATCGTGTCCAGGACGACGTCGGCGTCCTTCACGGCCTCGGTGAAGTCCGTCTCCCGGTAGTCGATCGTCTCGTCGACACCGATCCCGCGCAGGAACTCGTGCTTGCCCGCGCTCGCGGTGCCGATCACGTACGCACCGCGCGCCTTGGCGATCTGCACCGCCACGTGCCCGACCCCGCCCGCCGCCGCGTGGATCAGCACCCGCTGCCCGGGCCGGAGGTCCGCGTGCTCGGTGAGTGCCTGCCAGGCGGTGAGCGACACCAGCGGGAGCGCGCCCGCCTGGGTGTGGTCGACGCCGGCCGGCTTGCGGGCGAGGGCACGGACGGGGGCGATGACGTACTCGGCGTGCGAGCCGTGCCCGTACGGGTACGGCAGCATGCCGAAGACCTCGTCGCCGGGCGCGAAGGCCACCACGCCGATGCCGACCGCTTCCACGACCCCGGAGACGTCCCAGCCCAGGACGAAGGGCGGCTCGCCCAGGAACCCGCCGGTCGCCCGGTGCTTCCAGTCGGTCGGGTTGACCCCGGCGGCCCGCACCCGGACCAGCACCTCGTTCGGCTTCGGCACCGGGCGCTCGATCTCCACTTCCTTGAGGACCTCGGGGCCGCCGAGGACGTTCTGGCTGATGGCTCGCATCGTGTTCTGTGTGCTCATGGTCAACCAGCGTGCCGGGCGACGGACCCCGCGCCAATGGCAAGATTGCCAACATTCGATACGATCGTGCCATGCGGCGTGAACGAGTGGTGGTCTTGGCCCTGGACGGGGTGTACCCCTTCGAGCTGGGCATCCCCAGCCGGATCCTCGGCGCGGCCGACGGCCGGTACGAGGTCCTCACCTGCTCGGTCGACGGCCGTCCGGTACACACCAACGCGGACTTCGGCGTCACCGTGGAGCACGGCCCCGAGGCTCTGGCCACGGCGGACACGGTGGTGATCGCGCCCGTCGCGCCCGACCGGCTCACCGACGAGGTGCCCGGCGACGTCCTGGCCGCCCTCGCGCTCATCCGCCCCGGCACCCGCATCGTCTCCATCTGCACCGGCGCCTTCGTGCTCGCCGCCGCGGGCCTCCTCGACGGGCGCCGGGCGACGACCCACTGGCAGGTCGCCGACCACTTCCGCCGCATGTTCCCGCGGGTCGACCTCGACCCGGACGTGCTCTTCGTCGACGACCATCCGTTCCTCACCTCCGCCGGGGCTGCCTCCGGCGTGGACGTGTGCCTCCACATCGTCCGCAAGGACCACGGCAGCCAGCTCGCCAACAGCGTCGCCCGCCGCTGCGTCGTCCCGCCCTTCCGGGACGGCGGCCAGGCCCAGTACATCGAGCAGCCCGTCCCCGAGCAGGGCGCCGCCGGCACGGCGGCCACCCGCGCCTGGGCGCTGGAGCGCCTCGGTGAACCCCTCACCCTGGCCGACCTTTCCGCCCACGCGCGGATGAGCCGGCGCACCTTCGCCCGCCGCTTCCACGACGAGGTGGGTCTCAGCCCCGGGCGCTGGCTGATCCAGCAGCGCGTGGCGCGGGCCCGGCATCTGCTGGAATCCAGCGACCTGACGGTCGACCAGATCGCCGGCCGGGTCGGCTTCGCGACCGGTGCCTCCCTGCGCCAGCACTTGAACACGGCGATCGGTGTCTCACCGCAGGCCTACCGTCGCACCTTCCAGACCGCGCGCTGACACCGACGGCGGGAGGCAGGTGCCCGCTTCACCTGAGGCGACGCCAATTCCACTGACAGCAAAGCCATTTGTCGACCTGTTGCCTTCTCTCGGAGCGTGACGGAACCCTCACGTCCCCAGGGGGTCGAGATTGATCCTTTCGGGTCCAAACCCGATAGGGTTCCGATCGGCGCTGCGAGTTGACGCGATCGCGTCCAGTCGACTCGCGGTGCGTACTCATGAGTGCGGTCCACACACCCCCCCCGTTCGATCGTGTTGCTTCGAAGGATGCAGATGGAACTCGCCACTCCGCCACCGGCGGCGCGGGCCCCTGTCGCCTGGTACAGCTGGTGGTTGATGCCGCTGGGCTTGGGAGGCGGGACCGTTGCCGCCACGTTCATGAGCTCGGATCGAATAACCGCGGCCGTCGCCGGAATCGCGGCGACGGCGGCCGGTGCCGTGTGCGTACGGCTGCTGCTGCGCACCCGGGCCCAACTGCACCGGGCGGAAGGCTCCTTCCGCACCACGCAGGCCGAGCACAACCAGCAGTGGCAGCAGCATGTAGCAGGTCTGGAACGCAAGTTCACCGCTGAACGCGCCGCGCTGGAATCCCAGCTCAACGAGCAGAACGCGGCGTACGAGCGACGCCTGGCCGACCAGAGCGCGACGTACGAGAAACAGCTCGCCGACCAGAGCAGCACGTACGAGACGCAGCTCGCCGACCGGTCCCGCGCCTATGAGGAACGGCTGACCGAGCAGGCCACCTCCTACGAGGCCCAGCTCGCCGACCAGGCCGAGGTCTGGCAGGAACAGCTCACCCACCAGCTCGCCGCGGTCGCCCGGCTCGCCGACGAGCAACTGCCCGACGCGATGGAGAAGCTGCGCGCCGGCGACGCCATCGACGACCTGCTGCCCACCGTCAACCAGTGCGCCAAGGTCAGTTCGGAACTCCAGGCCGAACTGCGCAAGCTGTTGCGGACCTCCCTGATCGGCCTGGAGGCGGAGTTCGACCGCTCCACCTCCGCCGAACAGGCCGTGATCAGCATCGGCAACCGTATCCACGTCCTGACCAGCAAACTGCGCGGACGTCTGCACGAGATGCAGGGCGAGCACGGCCGGCTGCCGGCCGTCGCCCGGGGCCTGATGGAGCTCGACCAGGAGCTCGGCCCCGCCGACTCGCTCGCCGCGAGCATCGGTGTGCTCGGCGGTTCCGACCGGCCCGGCCGGCAGTGGCAGGAGCCGCAGCGGCTGCTGAGCGTGGTGCGCGGCGGCATCGGCCGGATCAAGGACTTCCACCGGATCCAGGTGCGCCACCTGCCCGAACTGGGCGTCGACGGCGGCCTGGTCGACCACCTCACGCTGATCCTGGCCCACCTCCTGGACAACGCGGCCCGCTACTCGCCGCCCACCGAGCCGGTGCTCATCTCCGGCAAGGAGGTCCCCAACGGCGTCGGCATCGAGATCCAGGACTCCGGCAAGGGCCTGAGCGAGGAGAAGAAGCGCGAGGCCGAGCACGCCCTCGCGGGCACCGCACCCGGCGCGGGCCTCGGCGGCATCACCGAGGACGCCAACATCGGCCTGCGTGTCGTCGGTGCCCTCGCCCGCCGCTACGGCATCCGCGTCACCTTCGCGGACTCGCCGTGGCTCGGAACCTCCGTGGTGGTCGTGGTCCCGCACAAGTACTTCAGCCCGCTGCCCGCGGCCGCGACCGCACCGGCCGCCCCCGCCCCGGAGGCGCGCAC
>NZ_WWIC01000165.1:0-90900 GCF_009872555.1 Streptomyces sp. SID5643 | reverse complement strand
ATGCGTAGGTCGTCGGTTCGAATCCGACAGGGGGCTCTGCTGAAACCCCAGGTTGGACCTCTCTGACCTGGGGTTTCGTCGTCAGCGGATGCGGCGGCGCCGGGCGCGGGTCGAGCGGGTCGGTGGTCTCGATGGGGCCCGAATCCGGGTCCTGCGGAGGCGACGGCGCCGGTACGAAGAACTCGCCCGTCGGACTGGTTGCAGGGGTTCCGTCCGAACGCTTCCCCTCGCAGCTTCAGTACGAAGTTGGAGACGGCTGAGCAACTTCTCCCCGATGCCGCTCCGCCGAACTCCTGGTCGAATTGGCTCCCTCGTTTATGACGCGCAGCAGTCTGCTGGATTATTCACTCACTGGAACGCCCCAGCAATGCATTGATCGGCGTCTCGAAATATGTGTCAACTGTCCCGACGCCGTACCTGTATCGTTCTCTTTTCCATTCCGCCTGCGCTTCTTTGGAGGAGAAAAGAGTGTCATCGTATGCCGCTATGGTCTTTTTCTTGAAATCGAAGGACGAAATATAGTGACTGTAAGTGGATTCCGGACCCCAAAAAGCCGTCACGTATCGCGGTCTGCGCGTCACGTTGATCAGGTTGTTATTGTGGTGCACCCGGCCGTGGTAGGCGACATATGGCCCGTAATCTCGACATTCATCCGGAGGGCAGTGGAATTCACCTTCGTGCTCTTCCCAGGAAAATCGTGAAATGGAGAATTCTTCATCGATTCTCCCTCGGTCTTTCCTCATGATGTCGATGGATAGAGAGACCTCAAGCGTATCGTACTTGGTCTTCCTGGGGATTCTGATCACCGCCCCCTTGGCGTATTGTTCTCCGATTTCGAGCCAGGCGCCAGGGTAGTAGAAATGCCCTGAAGCTACTACTGCATCTTCCCCCTTGCTGGCGTGCCGCTGGGCTTCAGCAGTATCGCCAAGGTACTCTGTATCGGCTGTCCATTCCTCCAACCCCTCGCTGCTGGAGGAGTAGCTGACTGATGAACCTCGAACCGTGTAATCACTGTTGAGTATATAGACAGGGATCCCTCCATCGTTTTTGGCGTGCAGCTTCAGTGGAACGTGAACATATTTTGGGTCCGGACTTGTTTGCGGTGTCCCGAACTCTGCCTTGAGCGTGATGTCGATGGGTGCGGACGTGGGTTGATACATGGTCGAGTAGGCCAGGCTCACAGCCGTGAGGAGCGCTGTAGCGGCCACTCCAGCCGCGAACCTTGTAGGGTGAGGCATTTCTTTCCAAGGCTTTTCGCGAATGAGCAAGCAAAGTGCCCACAAGGACCAGAGGGAAAGAGGGATAAATGCTATCAGGTAGGGTGTGTACTCCCTCTCCTCGAGCCACATAATCAAGAGAAGGGTGTCGGTTGCCAGTGTGATCAATGCCCCTGTCAGGGCGATCATCCCTGATGGTCTGAACTCGCGCCGGCCCCAATAGTCATGCGCTGCGAGTGCTGCCGCGACCAGCAGTACACCAGCCAGGATAAAAATGGCGCCTACAATCCGTTGCGCAAAAGTAAGCGCCCTGAGGGCATCCGGCCAACCTATGCTCAGGTGCAAGATTGCGGATCCGACCATTCCCCCGGTCATTAGCGTGACGATCGCGCGCCGTCTCCACGGCTTGTCCGGCCACGTCTTGCTGTCACCTCCGCGCCAGTAAAAGGACGAGAAATCCATGTCCGTATACCCGAGGCGGTTCAGGATCTTGCACAGTTCACGAAATGACCAGGCGCTACCAACCGTCTTGCCCCCGACGGTGATCTTGCGAAGGCCGCGGTCATCAGGTGGATCCACGGTCACCCATGGCTGAATGCTCATGGGGCAAAGCTGGAACCTGAGTCGGCGGTGTGCACGGGGGACTACTCCGTTCAGGCCAGAGCACAGCCGTCTTGCCGGCGACCAGCCGCCTCCTTGTGCAACCCACCCTCAGGACCCCGACTCCTCAACTCTTCGGACAAAGCAGAGCTGCTCAGCGCCGATGACTCCACTGTGGTGCTGGTTGGTCGTAGGACTGACCAGCAGACCGGCGTGTGAGCGCCCTTGCGGGCCATGACGGGGGCTCATCTGTGTGGCAACTTGCATGCGTAGGTCGTCGGTTCGAATCCGACAGGGGGCTCTGCTGAAACCCCGGGTCAGGCTTCCTGGCCTGGGGTTGTGCATGTTCGTCGTCAGCTGGGGGCCGGGCCCGTGCGGTCGATGTGGACGATGTCGCCGGGCTTCAGCAGCTGGTAGCACCACTTCGCGTCCGCCGAGCGCAGTCCGATCCAGCCGTGTGTGACGTCGCGCTCACCGGGGGCCTGCTCGTTGAAGGTGAGGGCGACGAGGTAGTTGGTCGTGCCGTCGGCGGCCCGCAGCTCGACCACCCAGCGCATGGCGACGTCGTACTCCTCGCCCAGCCCGACGGTCGCACCCGGCAAGCGCCGCTCGGGGTACTTGGCGACGACGGTCATCCGGCCGGTCGGCGTCGGGTGTTGTGCGGTGCCGCCGGACACGGGAAACCGGCGCCCGGACAGGGCGAGTTCGTGCTGCGTGAGGTCGACCGTCGCCGTGGCCCGTTGCTGCTGCGGCGGTGACGGCCGTGGTGGCGCGCTGGCGCTCGCAGCGGCGGGTGGTGCGAGGCGGGCGCCGTCGTGGCCGGTGAAGGCCACCGCCAGACCACCGGCGAGGGCCAGGGCGACGGCGGCGGCCCCGCCCGCGTACGCCGCGCGGCGTCGGCGTCCACGGCGCTCGGCCAGCCGTCTGATCTCCCGCGCCGGCACCGGCGGGGCGACCCGATGCCGGTCGGCGACCTGGTGCAGCAGGTCGGTGAGGTCATCGGACACGGTCGCCCTCCTTCTCACCGCTGGTCCGCTCGGGGTCGAGATGCACGGCGAGCGCGGCCCTGCCGCGTGACAGGCGGGCCTTCACCGTTCCCACGGCGGCGCCGGTCTCGGAGGCCACCTGTTCCACCGTCAGGTCGCACAGGTGGTGCAGGACGATGGCGGTGCGCTGTGCCTGCGGCAGCCTGCGCAGGGCCTGGACCAGCGCGGTGTGCTCCGGGCCCGGTCCCGGGACCTGCTCGGGGGCCGCGTGGTGGCGCACGAGTTCCAGCCAGCGCCGGGCACGACGCCAGCGGCTGACCGCGAGCCGTACCGCGACCGTACGCACCCACGCCTCCGGCGCCTCGTCGGTCAGCATCTCGCGCCGCCGGTCCCAGGCGCGCACGAACGCTTCCTGGACGACGTCCTGCGCCTCTGCCAGATCCCCCGTCACGGCGTAGACCCGCCCGACCAGCCGGGGGAAGGCCGAGGCGTAGAAGATGTCGAACTCCTCCTCCGTCATGCCCCGTTGCGCCCCCGTGGTCCTCGTCCGCAAGTCCGGGAAAAGAATGTCGTATCCGCTGCAACCCGGCCGCCGTGCCGTGCGTACAGGTGGCGTACATGGAAGCACAGGGACCGGGTTGTGCGTGATCACAAAAGGAGACAGACGCCGATGCAGCGTTTCACTTCACGTTCGAGGATCAAGCTCATGACCGCGGCGGCCGCGGCGATCCTCGTCGGGGCCGGTACGGCGGCTCCGGCGGCCGCCGCGCCGGACCAGCAGACCGAGCGGGCCGCCGCGAGCGCGCGTGCCAGCCAGACGGTCGTCACCTGGATCAACGGCAACGTGCGGGTCGGGCCGGCGGTGGGCTACCGGATCGCCTACACGGTCGCGGCGAACCAGAGCCTCAGCGCCGAGTGCTGGCTCGTGGGCGGTCCTGTGACCGCCAACGGCATCAGCCACGACAAGTGGGTGCTGCTCTCGGACGGCAACTACATCTGGGGCGGCCTGCTCAAGGGCAACGAGGTGGGCAACGTGTCCAGGTCCTGCTTCTGACGGACCGGCACCGTGCCGCGGTACGACGGAGGGGTACCGCGGCACAGCCCCCGCTTGCACAACCCCTGCTTCCGCGTCAGAGGCCGCGGCCCCGCAGCCGCCGGGCGATCTCCAGTTGGGCGTCGTCGACGGGGCGGCCGTCCTCGATGTCCCACAGGGTGTTCTGGAGGAGGCGGGCGAGGGTCCAGGCGTGGGCTCTGGGGCGGTCCAGGGCGAGGATGTCGGTCATGGCGTCGAAGCGCCAGAGGATGTCCTCGGGGTCGTAGCGGTTGTCGAGGGCGGGCCACAGTTCGAAGCCGGGGTCGCCGGCGAGGGGCTTGGGGTCGATCGCGAGCCAGGGGGCGCGGTCGGAGGCGAGGACGTTCTCGTCGTGGAGGTCCCAGTGGAGGAGACGGTCGCCCGGCTCGTCGACGACCTCGCGCAGCGCGGCCGCGCAGTCGGCGACCAGGCGGCGGGATTCCGGGTCGGGGATGCGGGCCAGGGCCCAGGGGGTCCGGTCGAGCATGCCGCGGGCGATGTCGCCGAGGCGGCGCATGCCCGGCGGGGCCGGGAAGGACGTGAGGTGGGCCAGGAGTCCGGCGATGGTGACCACGGCCTCGTGGGCGTCCGGCACGTGGGACAGCATGCGGGTCTCGTCGAGGCGTTCCAGCAGCATCGTGCCGGTGGGCTCGTCGTGGTCGAGGAGACGGACGGCTCCGTCGCCGTGCCAGGCGCGCAGCGCGACCGGTTCGCCCTCGCTCTCCTCGTCGAGGATCTGGAGCTTGAGGACCGCGGGGGTGCCGTCGGCGGTCCGGACGACCGGCACGACCAGGGCGGAGACGCCGTGCATCGGAGGGCCGTCGGGCTTCAGGCCCCAGTGGCCGAGGAAGCGGGCCGACTGCTCCGGTAGTCCGGCGATGAAGGCGCGGCCCGCCTCTCCGTTGAACTTCTCCTGTGATGCCGCCAGTTCCCGGGGGATGTCGATCACTCTCGGCACGGTAGCCGGGCGCGCCGGGCGGGGCATGCGATTTTGCCGCGGCGGGCCAGCCCGGTCGCCGGGGGCCGGTCAGGGCTCCAGGACCACCTTTCCGGTCGTGCCCCGGGTCTCCAGCGCCCGGTGCGCGGCCGCTGCCTCGCTCAGCGGGAAGCGCTGGACGGCCGGGGTGAGCCGGCCGGACGCGGCCTCGGCGAGGGCGCGCAGTTCCAGCGTGCGGACGGGGTCGGGTCCGCCGGCCTTCCCCAGCATCACCGGGCCGAGGACCTCCTCGGAGACGCCCTCGACGAGGTAGGGGCCGCCGCCCTGGATGCCCTCGCCGGACCAGCCGAAGACGATGTGCTTGCCGCCCGGGCCGAGGAGGGCGACGGCCTCGCGGGCGACGTCGCCGCCGACGCCGTCGAAGACGACGGTCGCGGTCCGGCCGCCGAGGTGCGCGCGGACCTTCGCGGGCCAGGCGGGGTCCTTGTAGTCGACGGCGAGGTCGGCGCCGCCCGCCTGCACCCGGGCGGTCTTCTCCGGCCCGCCCGCGAGGCCCACCACGGTCGCCCCGGCGTTCTTGGCGTACTGCACGAGGAGGGTGCCGAGGCCTCCGGCGGCGGCCGGGACCACGACCACGGAGTCGGGGCCGAGGGCGGCGAACTGGAGGATCCCCATCGCCGTACGGCCCGTGCCGATCATGGCGACGGCCTCGGCGAAGTCCAGGTCGGCGGGGATCTCGTGCAGGCGCTCGACCTCGGTGACGGCAAGTTCGGCGTAGCCGCCCGGGACGAAGCCGAGGTGGGCGACGACCTGCTTGTCGCGCCACACCTCGGCCACGCCCTCGCCCAGGGACTCGACGACACCGGCGACCTCGCGGCCGGGGATGGTCGGCAGCGGCGTCGGCTCTGCCGCCGGGCCGCCCCGCATGCCCTCGCGCAGGGCGGCGTCCAGGAGGTGAACACCCGCCGCGCGTACGGCGATACGGACCTGCCCCGGGCCAGGCACGGGGTCCTCGACCCGCTCGTAGGTGAGGTTCTCGGCCGGGCCGAAGGCGTGCAGGCGGATGGCGTGCATGGCGACTCCTCTGGAGGGGCGGTCGATGCGACCAGTCTTCATCCTCAAGCTTGCTTGAGGTCAAGCTCGCGTCGGCCGAGGGCCAGGGAGACCGCCGTCAGGGCGCTGTTGAAGGACACCTCCGACAGCACACCGGGGGCCGCGACCTGGTCTCCGGCGAGGTAGACCCCGTCGCCCCGGTCCACGGCCGGCCGGTCGCGCCAGCTGGTTCCGGGGAGGTCGACCGCGCCCGTACGGCCGTTCGCCACCGACTCGCGCCGCCAGGTGAGCCGTTCCCGCCAGCCCGGGAAGCCCAGGTCCAGCAGGTGCTCGGCGCGGGCGGTGCCGTCGGCCTTCGACTCGTGGGGGGCGATGGGGATCTGCCCCTGGATCAGCTGCTCGCCGGCCGGGGCGAGAGTGCGGTCCTGGGCGGTGAACCGCTCCAGCCAGCCGGGCGCGTCCAGGTCGGAGACCGCGAAGGCGTCGCCGCGCCGGGTGCGTACGGCCAGGTCGACGAGGGCGGTACGGCCGCTCGGCCAGGTCAGGGAGCCGTCGCCGAGCAGGCGGCGGGCGGCGTCGAGGGAGGTGGCGACGACGACCGGCGTGTCGGTGGGGAGCGTGTCGACGCGGGACAGCGTCTCCATCCGGACGCCAAGGTTCCAGGCGTGGGCGGCCATCCGGTCGATGACGCTCGCCCACCCGCCGCGCGGGTAGTGCGCCTCGGGCGGCAGCTTGGTGGCGCGGCGCAGCCGCTCCTGCACGAACGCGGCCGACAGCGACCCGGGGTCGTGGTGGAACAGGGCGACCGCCGAGTAGTGGGCCGCGGCGCGGGCCCCCTCCTCGCCGGCGATGCCGGTCGCCCAGGTCAGGAAGTCGGCGTCGACGGGTGCCTGCCGGCCCGTCCGGCGCAGCAGCTTCAGCATCGCGAAGGGCGGGGTGCGGCGCAGCACGCCCTGGTGCCGCAGCCGGAGCCAGGCCGCTTCCAGGGGCGGCAGCGGGGCGAGCGGCCCGATGAGGTCGCGCTGCCTGAGCCAGGCCCAGTGCGGGCCGCCGTTGTAGAGGGCGTGCGGGCCCTCGTTGGTGCGGTAGGGGCCCTCGGCGGTGCGGGCCCGGCCGCCGAGCGTGTGGTGGGCCTCGTGGATCGTGACCCTGGCGCCCGCCTCGGCAGCGGTGATGGCCGCGGTCAGTCCGGCGAAGCCGCCGCCGATGACGGTGATGCGTTGCATGACTGTGGATCTCCCTCGGGTCGGGGCCGCCTTCTGCCCGTACGACCGATCGAGGGCACCGGAATGTGACATCACCGGTGTCCGCGCAGGTCAGGGGCGGGCCGGGGCCGTTGTCAGTGGTGGGGTGCAGCATGGGCCCATGGCGAGGAGAGCGGCGGGCGGTACGGGTGTGAAGGGCGCACGGCGACCGGAGGTGCGGCTGCCGGTGCTGGAGCCGTACGGGGGCGGCGCGCTGGAGCCTGACGGGGACTACGACGGGCTGGAGTTCCGGCCGGCCGACTTCACCGGGCAGGACGGATCGGGCGCCCGGTTCATGGACTGCGCCCTGACGGGCTGCGCGCTGGACGAGACCCGGCTGCGGCACGCCCGCGTCCTGGACTCCGTCTTCACCGGCGTCCGCGGCGTCGGCACCGACCTCGCCGAGGCGACCCTGCGCGATGTGGAGCTGACCGATGCCCGGCTCGGCGGACCGCAGCTGCACGGGGCGGTGCTGGAGCGGGTGCTGGTCCGCGGCGGCAAGATCGACTACCTGAATCTGCGCACGGCCCGGCTCAGAGACGTCGTCTTCGAGGGCTGCGTCCTGGTCGAGCCGGATTTCGGCGGCGCCCGCCTGGAGCGCGTGGAGTTCGTCGACTGCGCGCTGAAGGGCGCCGACTTCCACGGGGCGACCTTGACGGACGTCGACCTGCGCGGCGCCGCTTCCCTGGAGATCAGCCGCGGACTGGACCGCCTGTCGGGGGCGGTGATCAGCACGGCGCAGCTGCTGGACCTGGCGCCCGTGCTGGCCGCGCAGTGGGGGATCCGGGTGGAGGGCTGACCAGAGCGGCGATCAGCGGGCGTTCAGGGCAGGCGGGGGAAGCGGGCCTGGAGGGTCCAGATCGCCGGGTTGTCCGCGAGGTCGTCGTGGAGGTCTGTGAGGTCGGCGATCAGGTCGTGCAGGAAGTCCCGTGCTTCGCGGCGCAGTTCGCTGTGGGAGACGGTGAGTGCGGGCTCCTCCGCGCGCATCCAGTCCGCCTCGATGTCCACCCAGCCGAAGCGGCGCTCGAAGAGCATCCGGTCCGTCGACTCGGTGAAGTCCAGTTCCGCCCGCTGCGGCCGGGAGGCCCGTGAGCCCGCCGGGTCCTGATCGATCCGCTCCACGATGTCGCACAGCGCCCAAGCGAAGTCGAGCACCGGCACCCATCCCCAGGCTGTGGACACCTCGTGGTCCGTCTTGGTGTCCGCGAGGTAGACGTCCCCGCAGAACAGGTCGTGCCGCAGCGCCCGGACGTCCGCGCGGCGGTAGTCGGTCTGCGGCGGGTCGGGGAAGCGGTTGGAGAGGGCGTAGCCGATGTCGAGCACGGAGGTGATGGTGTCACGCGCCCGTAGGATCGCGTTCGTGGCCCGATCTGTACGCCTTGTCCCCACCCTGTTCCTCTCCACCGTGTCCGCAGCCACCCCGCCCGCCCCCGCGCTGCCCGTCTCCGCTCTGCTCGCCTCCGCTCTCGTCCTCACCGCGTGCGGCGGCGGAGTGCACGGCACCCCGGGCGGGTCCGGCGTCCGCGACCCCTACTTCCCGAAGGCCGGCAACGGCGGCTACGACGTCTCCCACTACGGACTGCGCCTCGCCTACGACCCCGCCGACCACCACCTCACCGGCACGGCCACCCTCACCGCCCGCGCGACCAAGGACCTCTCCGCCTTCAACCTCGACCTGCTCGGCATGGAGGTCGAGGAGATCACCGTCGACGGCGCGACGGCCCGCTGGAACCGCGCCGGGCAGGAGCTCACCGTCCGCCCGCGGGAGGACCTCGACCGGGACGCGACGTTCAGCGTGACGGTCCGCTACGCGGGCGCACCCGAGACCGTCACGGACCCGGACGGCTCCCGGGAAGGCTGGCTGCGCACCTCGGACGGGGCGCTCGCGCTGGGCGAGCCGACGGGGGCGATGGCGTGGTTCCCCGGCAACCACCACCCCTCCGACAAGGCGGCCTACGACCTCGCGGTGACCGTGCCGAAGGGGCTGCGGGCCGTGTCCAACGGGGAGTTGCGCAGCGAGCGGACCGCGCGGGGCCGTACGACGTTCGCGTGGCACAGCGGGGAGCCGATGGCCGGCTACCTGGCCACCCTCGCGATCGGCCGCTTCGACATCAGCCGCTCCCGAGCCGGGGACCTGCCCCTGTACACGGCCGTCGACCCGGCCGAGGCGGCGGCGAGCCGGCCCGTGCTCGGGCGGCTGCCCGAGGTGCTGCGGTGGGCCGAGCGGCGGTTCGGGCCGTACCCCTTCGCCT
Organism: Streptomyces sp. SID5643; assembly: GCF_009872555.1. Taxonomy (NCBI): domain Bacteria; kingdom Bacillati; phylum Actinomycetota; class Actinomycetes; order Kitasatosporales; family Streptomycetaceae; genus Streptomyces; species Streptomyces sp. SID5643. The sequence goes on along the minus strand of NZ_WWIC01000165.1, from coordinate 81,539 downwards.
CCGCGGGCGCGATCGTCGACAGCGCCGCGTCCGTCGGCTACGCGCTGGAGACCCAGAGCCGGCCGGTGTTCCCCGGGGCGCCCGACATCACGCTCCTCGTCCACGAGCTCGCTCACCAGTGGTACGGCGACTCGGTCTCACCGGAGAGCTGGCGGGACATGTGGCTCAACGAGGGCTTCGCGACGTACGCGGAGTGGCTGTGGGAGGAGGACCACGGCGGGGACAGCGCACAGAAGACGTTCGACGCGCTGTACTCCGGTGAGCACGTCGACACGGAGGAGGACGGGGAGGAGATCTGGGAGTTCCCGCCGGCCGACCCGCCGAGCGCCGAGCGGATCTCCGACCCGCCGGTGTACGTCCGGGGGGCGATGGTGCTGCAGAAGGTGCGGCAGGCCGTCGGGGACGACCGGTTCTTCGCGATCCTCAAGGGATGGGCGGCCGAGTACCGGTACGGCAACGCCGACACCGCCGACTTCACGGCCTACGCCGAGAAGCAGGCGCCCGGGGCGGACTTGGCGGGCGTCTGGGAGGACTGGCTGTACGGGGAGGGCAAGCCGGAGCGGCCCTGAGGCCTCAGGGCGTGGACAAGGCCTTGCGGAGGACGGTGCAGGGACGCCCCATGCCCCGGTCCGCGCGGTGGTCGAGGACCTCGTAGCCCAGGGCGGTCCAGAAGGCCATGGCCCTCGGGTTGTTCGCCAGGACCGCCAAGCGGGCGGCGGTGCGGCCGGCCGCGCGGAAGCAGTCCTCCACGAGGGCGGCCGTGCGGCGGCCGTGGCCCTGGCCGTGCAGCCTCGCGTCGACCATCAGCAGGCCGATCCACGGGTCCGGGTCGGCGGGGTCGGGGTGGTGGGCGAGGGTGACGGCGATGCCGGTCAGACGGCCGGAGCTGCGGGCGAGCAGGATCTCGGCGCCGGGCGGCTCCCGCTCCTCCGACAGCGCGGCGGCGACCTGCTCGGGGCGGATCTCCTCCGGGTCGGGGAAATCGCCGGTGAGGCGGTGGAACGCGGAGTTGGAGGCGTAGAGGGCGGTCAGCTCCGCGAGGAGGGGGCCGCTCAAGGGTGCCGGAGGCAGCGGGTCGAGGATCACGTGGGAAACGTATTCCGGGTGGGGAGGGTTTCGGCGCGCCGTAGGGGCTTGGCGCTCTGCCCCGGTGCGGGCTTGCGGTGGCTTGGCGCGCCCCGCGGCGGAGCCGCCGATCGGCACAGCCCCGCGCCCCTGGGGAGGGGCTCCCCGGGCCGGACGACCGGCCCGGGGAGCCTGCGCAAACGCTCAGGCGTCCGTCAGACGTTCACGCCGAAGTCCTGGGCGATGCCGACCAGGCCCGAGGCGTAGCCCTGGCCGACCGCGCGGAACTTCCACTCCGCGCCGTTGCGGTAGAGCTCGCCGAAGACCATGGCCGTCTCCGTGGCCGCGTCCTCCGACAGGTCGTAGCGGGCGATCTCCGCGCCGCCGGCCTGGTTGACGATGCGGATGTAGGCGTTGCGGACCTGGCCGAAATTCTGCGAGCGGTTCTCCGCGTCGTAGATCGAGACCGGGAAGACGATCTTGTCGATGTCGGCCGGGAGGGCGGCGAGGTTGACGTTGATCGCCTCGTCGTCGCCGGCGCCCTCGCCCGTGCGGTTGTCGCCGGTGTGGACGATGGTGTTGTCCGGCGTCTGCTTGTTGTTGAAGAAGACGAAGTGGGCGTCCGAGTAGACCTTGCCCTGCGTGTTGACCGCGATCGCGGAGGCATCGAGGTCGAAGTCCGTGCCGGTGGTGGTGCGGACGTCCCAGCCGAGGCCCACGGTGACGTCGGTCAGGCCCGGAGCCTCCTTGGTGAGCGAGACGTTGCCACCCTTGGACAGGCTTACAGCCATTGTTGGGAGTCCCTTCCCTCGTTTACGTGCGGCAAAGAAGCTGCGGCACCGAAGCTACAGCTACCCCCATGAACGTGGAGAGGGGTACGCGAGGTTCCAGGTCCTTTACTTTCTTTGCCCGCCGTTATTCGGGTGACGTGGACGGGACAGGAGCGGGAACATGGACGGCATGTCCGGTCCTCATGTCATCCGCGGCTCCGTCTCCCTGCCCGAGGCCGAGCTCATGTGGCGTTTCTCGCGGTCGTCGGGGCCGGGCGGGCAGCACGTCAACACCAGCGACTCCAAGGTCGAGCTGAGCTTCGACCTGGCGAAGACCGAGGCGCTGCCGGCGGTGTGGAAGGAGCGGGCCCTGGAGCGGCTGGCCGGGCGCCTGGTCGACGGGGTCGTCACCGTACGGTCCTCCGAGCACCGCTCCCAGTGGCGCAACCGCGAGGCCGCGGCCGTACGCCTCACCGCGCTCCTGGCCGAGGCCACCGCGCCTCCGCCCCGGCCCCGCAAGCCCACCCGGATCCCCCGGGGCATCAACGAACGCCGGCTGCGGGAGAAGAAGCAGCGCTCGGAGACGAAGCGGGGGCGCTCCGCGCGGGACTGGAGCTAGGGGTCCTCCGATGCGTCACCGGCGGCGGGGTCAGGCCAGTTCAAGCACTCCCACCGTCTGGCCGCCGCTGTTCTCGCCGTCCGGGCGGAAGCCGAGGCCCAGGTAGAAGCCCTCGGGGCCGTCGGAGCCCGGGTGCCAGGTCACGTAGAACTTCTCGGTGCCGCGCCGGCGCAGTTCCTCGGCGACGGACTCGACGGCGAACCGGCCGTACCCCCTGCCCTGCTCCCCGGCCGCGACGTTCAGCCGCCACAGGCCCGAACGGATCTCGCTGCCGTCCCCGTACCAGTCGATGCCGAGGCAGGCCATCAGGAAGCCGACCGGGCGGTCGCCGTCGAGGATCAGGCGGGGCCAGGCGACACCGGGATGGACGTAGGCCTCGGCGAGGGACTTCACGACCGGGGCGACCGCGTGCTCCTGGTCGGGGCGGACGCGGATGCCGAGGGCGGCGTCGAGATTCGCGGGCGTGATCTCTGCGAGGCGCGGGCCGGGCGTGGTCATGCACGCACCCTAGGCGGGCCGTACGCGCCCGGGCCAGCGGGTTCTTCTCAGTCCAACTGCCGGTACCGGCCCCGGAAGTACGCCAGCGGCCCGCCCTCCGCGCTCGGCACCCGGGCCGTCAGGACGCGGCCGACGACCAGCGTGTGGTCGCCCGCCGGGACGCGCTGCTCGGTGCGGCACTCCAGGACGGCCAGGGCGCCCCCGACCAGCGGGGCGTCGGTGTGCTCGCCCCGGGTGTACGCGATGTCGGCGAACAGCAGCCGGTCGCTGACCCGGCCCTTCATCGCGAAACGGCCCGCGATGTGCCGCTGGCTCTCGGAGAGGACCGAGACCGCCCACAGCTCCTGCTCCTCCAGCAGCTCGTCCATGCGGGAGCCGTTGCGCAGGCTCACCAGCACCAGGGGCGGGTCCAGAGACACCGACATGAAGGCCGTGGCCGTCATGCCCACGTCCTCGCCGCCCGGCGCCGTGGGGTCGTCCGGGTCGAGCGGCGGCTCCTGCGCGGTCACCAGGACCACACCCGAGGCCAGCCGGGACATGGCGGCGCGGAACTCGTCGTTGCTCACCCCCTCAGCATGCCCGGAGGCGGGCGACGGAATGATCGGGGACGCGGCAGCGGGAGTGTTCGGCACGCCGGAAACGCTAATCCCCGCCCCGCGCGCCCCGCATCGGACTCCGGCCCGATCACGGTCCTAGGACTCCCGGCGGACATCGGCGGTCTCCCTGCGGTCACCAGGGAAATACCTGTGCGCAACCCGACAAAGTTTGCGTTCGGTAGAGCACGTGAAGAACGCAGAAACTCCACTCAATTGTTCAGGTTTGCCTGTGACTTGAGTCACAAGGGGCAGGAATTGTTGACCCTGTGTACCGAGTGAGCAGCGCGCTGTGATTCAGTGGCTGGGAAGCTGCCAGGACGATACGCCGACGAGACCCTTGAATCGCTGCGAGTACTCGGGGGGAGGGCGAGCATGGAGACCGAGTCGGAACCCTACGTCCGTCTTGCGTCCCTGCGACAACTGCACCAGGTCATGGCCGACATGAACACGGCCCGCAGCCTGGCGGACACATTGCAGACCGTCGCGGAGGGCGTGGTCGCCGCCCTCGGGTACGAGCTGGCGTGCGTGAACCTCGTACGGCCGGACGGCGACCTCGTCGTCGCCGCCTTTGCCGGGAACCCCGCCGCCGAGGCCCTCATCACCGGTCGCGTCGGCTCCCGCGAGTCCTGGGAACGCAGGCTGAGCATGGGCGAGCACTGGGGCGACCTGGTGTTCATACCGCACACCGAGGGCTGGGTCCTCGACGACGACGACGTCCCGCAGTGGTACACCGACGGCCCCGCCCCCCGCTTCGAGGACGAGTGGCACCCGGCCGACCGCCTCTTCGCCCCCATGTACGCGCCCGCCCCGAAGGGCAGCGGTACGTGCGGCGAGCTGATCGGCGTGCTCTCCGTGGACCGGCCGCGCAACGGCCGCCGGCCCGGAGCCTGGGGCCGCGAGGCGCTCCAGATGTACGCCTTCCAGGCCGCCATCGCGATCAGCAACGCCCGGCTGCGGGCCAACATGCAGCGCGCCCTGGTCCGGCTGGAGCGCGAGCAGCAGGCCCTGCGGGCGAGCGAGGAGAGTTTCCGGCAGGCCTTCGAGTACGCACCCTCCGGCATGGCCATCGCCGAGATGGGCGGCGACCAGCACGGCCGGATCCTGCGCACCAACGACGCGCTGTGCCGGCTGCTGGGCCGCCCCGCCTCCGCGATGCGCCGCTACTCGTTCTCCGACCTGGTCCACCCCGAGGACATAGGCACCCTGCTGCGCACCTCGGCGGAGGGCGGGCGCGCCGAGCTCCGCCTCGGCCGCCGGGACGGCACGTACGTCTGGGTCAGCCTGCGCAACAGCGTGGTCGCGGACGCCGCCGACGGGCCCCGCTTCCTCCTCACCCACGTCGAGGACATCGAGGAGCGCAAGCGCCGCGAGCTCCAGCTCGCCCACCGCGCCTCGCACGACTCGCTCACCGGCCTGCCGAACTCCGCGGAGCTGCGCTCCCGCCTGTCCGCCCGGCTCTGTCAACGCGCGTCATCCCCGCACACCGCCGCGGAGTCCGTCGACGCGGCCTACGGCCATCCGGCCTTCGACGTGGTCGGGCCCGGCTTCGACTTCCGGCAGGGCGCCGACCCGTACGACGCCTACGACCACCATGTGCACACCGTCGCCCCGGCCGGGGACCACGACGACGGCACCAAGGGGCTCGCGGTGCTCTTCTGTGACCTCGACGGCTTCAAGTCGATCAACGACCGGTTCGGGCACAACGCGGGTGACGCGGTTCTCATCGAGGTCGCCCGGCGGCTGAGCAACGGCGTGCGCGACGGGGACACGGTCGCCCGGCTCGGGGGTGACGAATTCGTCATCCTGGCCGACGGGCTCGGCCGCGCCGACGCGCAGGACCTGGCGGTCCGGCTCCGCAACGAGATCATCCAGCCCATCCGTGCCGAGGGGCGGGCCGTCCGGGTGGGCGCCAGCTTCGGCATCGGATGGGCACACTGTGGAATGACGGCGGACGAAGTGTTGAAATCCGCTGACGAGCGGATGTACGTCGAGAAACGATCTCGTCCCAAACAACACAGACGCGCCGGGTGAAGCCCTGGTCAGCGAGTTGATGCGGTCTGAGTCACCCGTTTGGGTCTCTGGGAGCGGGTAGGCTCGCTTACTCACCCGTGTACCGCATGCACCGCACCTGACTGAGGAGACCAAGGGATGACGCCCGGCAACAACGGCGCGAGCACGCCCGAGGACGACGACCCGTTCGGCTATCTCTACGCCGACGGGCAGGCCAACGGGGCCCAGCCGCCGTCCGGCGGCGGCTACGGCTACCCGAACTCGGTCAACCGGGTGCGCGCGGTCGGCACGCGCCAGTACGGCCAGCAGCCGCAGACCGCGCCGTACGGCCAGGTCCCGCAGCAGGCTTCTTACAGCCAGCCGAACGCGCACTACGCGGCGCCGGAGACGCTGCCGGGCGGTGCGCAGACCGCGCACCACGCGACCCCGGCGGGCGGCGGCGGCCGGGGTGGCCGCGGCCCCAACACCAAGGGTCTGCTGATCGGCGCGATCGCGGTGGTCGCCGCGGTCGTGATCGGCATCGGCGTGGCCATGCTGGGCGGCGACAAGGACAAGGACAAGGCGTCCGACGAGGTGGGCACCGACCCGACCCAATCCCAGGAGTCGAAGCCGAGCCCTTCGAAGAGCAAGGGCGGCGGGAGCAAGCCCGACCTGCCGGAGGCCGACGCGAAGACGTTGCGGCTCGGGCCGGGCGTTTCGACCGCGTCGGACTTCAAGGGCTCGAAGGCCGACGGCGGCGTCTATGTGACGGGCTTCAACCATGTCGGAGCCAAGGTGACCTGGACGGTCAACGGCATCGAGGAGGCCGGCGACTACCGGCTCTACGCCCGCTACAGCGTTCCTGGAGTCGACGCCAATGCGACGCTGCTGGTGAACGGCAAGGCGAACACCCAGCCCATGGGGCTGAAGAACTTTATCAATTCACCGAAGGGCGACTGGGAGAAGGGCTGGCAGACCTCCTGGGCTCCGGTCACCCTGACCAAGGGCACCAACACGATCGAGCTCGAGTGCAACGAGGGCAATCAGTGTGACGCAGTCCTCGACCAGCTCTGGGTGCAGTAGGGCTCTGACAGCGGAACGGCCCGCCGGTACATCGGCGGACCGTCCTCGTGAGGCTCCGGCTGCGCGGCACTAACCTCCGTAGATCGCAATGCCGGTAACGGTGCCACGGGTGTCGTCCGAGTAGGTGTGTGGCTTCAGAGTGACCAGCTTGCTGCCGACTCCGCATCCGGTGCCTGGGGTGATGTGCCAGAACTCGATGCGATAGGACGTCTGGTTCGAGACGGACCGCGCAGTCTTGAAGGGCTGGCAGCCAGGCGTGACAGACAGGACGGTCCTGGTCCCAGTCCTATTTTTCCCCGACCATCCGCAGACCTTCCCTTGCGGGCAGGTCTTGGGATCGGCCGCCGCAGCCGGTGTGGCGAAAGCACCGGACAGCAGTGCACCGACGACAGCCCCGGTCATCAGGCTTTTCTTAAGCATGCTCATACGAAGTCCCCTTACATCTTTCGGTGCCGGTCATGCACCGAACAAACGATCACCCAATCATCGAGATGAGGGGGAGGGGCGCTTTTCGGCCAAACAGCCTGGCAGGCATACTCGGCGAGAACGTACAGCTCCTACGCTGCCGACGGCGTGCTGGTCACTGACACCTGTCCCAGCAGCTCCTCGTACACCCCCCGGTCGAACTCCCCCGCCACCGGTGCCAGCACCGTCGCCGTCGACAGGGCGATGGCCCGGGTCAGGCGGGCCGGCCAGGGGAGGTGGTCCGTCCAGGCCGACAGCAGGCCCGCCACCACCGCGTCGCCCGCTCCCGTCGGGTTGCCTTGGGCCGAGGTCGGTGGGGTGGCTCGCCAGCGGCCCTCTCGGGTGGCGGCGAGGAGGCCCTCGGGGCCGAGGGACGCGACCACCGCGCCCGCGCCCCGGCGGCGGGCGTCCTGGGTGGCGCGCAGCGGTTCGTGGGAGCCGGTCAGTTCCGCCAGTTCGTCGGCGTTGGGCTTGATGATGTCGGGGCGGGCCGCGACGCCCCGGCGCAGGGGTTCGCCGCTGGTGTCCAGGAGGACCGGGAGACCGAAGGAGCGGGCCGTGCGGATCAGGCCCGCGTACGCCCCCACCGGGACGCCCGGCGGCAGGCTGCCGCACAGGGCCACCGCCGACGCGACGGGCAGCAGGTCCGCGTAGGCCTCCTGGAAGGCCGACCATTCGACGGGTGCGACCGTGGGGCCGGGTTCGTTGAGCTGCGTCGTGTCGCCGGTCCGCTCGTCGACCACGGCGACCGTGCGGCGGGTCGAGCCCGAGAGCGGGACCAGCGCGTCCACCAGGCCCGGTACCGCCGCGAGCTTCTCCTGCACCACCCGGCCCGTCGCCCCGCCCGTGAAGCCGGTCACCGTCACCTCGTGCCCGAGGGCCGCGAGCACCCGGGCCACGTTGACGCCCTTGCCGCCGGGGCGTTCCGTCACCTCGGAGACGCGGTGCGAGGCGTGCGGCCTGAGGGACCCCACGCGGTAGGTGATGTCGAGAGCGGTGTTCAGCGTGACCGTGAGGATCACCTGGGCCGACCTCCCCCGATGTGCTTGCCGACGTGAACGTGCAGGTAGCCCGATCATGCCAAAGAGACGGCGGTCGGCCCAGTCCTGGAGTCGGCCACCGTCTCTCGACTGGGGGATGGATCAGCCCAGTTGGGGACCGACCACCCATTCACCCCGGCGCATCACGCCCTTCACCTCGTACGCGGAGTCCAGGATCAGCAGGTCCGCGTCCTTCCCGGGCTCCAGTGAGCCGATCGTGTCGGCCATGCCGAGCAGCCGGGCCGGGGTGGCGGACAGGGCCGTCACCGCGTCCTCGACGGACACGCCGTCGACCGTGACCGCCCGCTTGAAGGCGCGGTCCAGCGTGAGGGTCGAGCCGGCGATCGTGCCGTCCTCCACCAGCCGGGCCACGCCGTCCGCGACCTCCACCTCCAGCGGGCCCAGCCAGTAGCGTCCGTCGCCGAAACCGGCCGCGTCCATCGCGTCCGTGATGAACGCGACCCGGTGGGCGCCCGCGTGGTGGAAGGCCAGTTGCAGTGCGGCGGGGTGCAGGTGCGTGCCGTCGTTGATCAGCTCGACGGTGACCCGCTCGTCCTCCAGGAGAGCCGCGATCGGGCCGGGGGAGCGGTGGCCGAGCGGGGGCATCGCGTTGAAGAGGTGGGTGGCGACCGTGGCGCCGGCGTCGATGGCCTCGACCGTCTGCTCGTACGTGGCGTCCGTGTGGCCGATCGCCGCGATCACGCCGTGGTCGGCGAGGAGGCGTACGGATTCGAGGCCCCCGGGGAGTTCGGTGGCCAGCGTGAGCATCTTCGCCCGGCCCCGGGCCGCGTCGATCAGCTTGCGGACCTCCGCGGGGTGGGGGTCGCGCAGGAGGGCCTCGGAGTGGGCTCCCTTGCGGCAGGGGGAGATGAACGGGCCCTCGAAGTGGACGCCGGCGATCTCGCCCTGCTCGGCGAGTTCGCTCAGCAGGCCGGCGCGCCGGGTGAGGGATTCCATGTCGCCGGTGACGGTGGAGGCGACCAGGGTGGTCGTGCCGTGCAGGCGGTGGGTGTGGATGCCCTTGAGGATGTCGTCGACCGAGCCGGAGGTGAAGGAGGCTCCGCCGCCGCCGTGGTTGTGCAGGTCGACGAAGCCGGGGATCACGTAGTGGCCTGTTACGTCGATGACCTGGGCGTTGTCCGGGGCGGTGGCGGCGATGCGGGTGCCGTGGACGGCCAGGCGACCGTTTTCGACGGCGCCGGTGGGGAGTACCACTGTCGCGCCGGTGAGGACCGTGGGGCGTCCGGCCGTCGCGGGGTGCGGGTGCGTTGGGGCTGGTCGCGCTCCGCGGCGGAGCCGCATATTGACGCTGTCCCGCGCCCCTGAGTCCGCTGCCATCAGGGCGTTACCTCCATGCGGTCGGTGTGGTCGAGGAGATCCCAGGCCAGAAGCCCGGCGCCGAGACATCCGGCCGTATCCCCCAGCGCCGCCGGGAGGAGTGTCGGCTGCTTCTGGAAGGTGAGGCGGCCGTGGATCGCTTCCCTGAGCGGCGTGAACAGGGTTTCCCCCGCCTCCGCCAAGCCGCCGCCGATGATCAGAGTGCGGGGGTCCAGCAACGTCAGAGCCGTGACCAGGCCGTCGGCGAGGGCGTCGACCGCCTGCTGCCAGACCGCCCGGGCCTTCGGGTCGCCGGAGTCCACCGCCTTCGCGCAGTCCGCCGCGTCCGCGTCCGGGTCGCCCGAGGCCGTGGCCCAGGCCCCGCTCACGGCCGCTGCCGAGGCGAAGCGCTCCAGGCAGCCGTGCTGCCCGCACGGGCAGGGTGATCCGCCGGGGCGTACGACGATGTGGCCGATCTCGCCCGCGAAGCCGTGCGCGCCCGCCTCGACCCGGCCGTCGACGCCGATGGCGCCCGCGATGCCGGTGCCCAGGGCCACGAACAGGAACCGGTCCGCGCCGCGGCCCGCTCCGACCCGGCCCTCGGCGAGGCCGCCGGTGCGCACGTCGTGGCCGAGGGCGACCGGCACGCCGAGCCGCTCCGACAACAGGGCGCGCAGCGGGACGTCGCGCCAGCCGAGGTTGGCGGCGTAGACGGCGACGCCGTCCGTCTCGTCGACGATGCCGGGGACGGCCACACCGGCGGCGGACGCGGGCGTGCCGAAGTGCTCGGCGCCGTAGGCGTGCAGCTCGGTGGCGAAGTCGAGGATGCCCGCGACGACGGCATCCGGCCCCTGGGCGCGTGCGGTGGCCCGGCGGGCCCGGTGCAGCACCTCGCCCCCGGGCCCGGCCAGGGCGGCTTTCATTCCGGTGCCGCCCACATCGAGGGCGATGACATGTCTCACGGAAACAGTGTGACCCGGTGACCCGCAAGAGGTCTAGTCCACTCACGTGGTGTAGACCTTATTCCGGATATCGAAAAGTTTCCGAGGCGGCGACGCCAGGGTTGGGGAAGAACAGCGGTGCAGCGGCGGCGAATGGCAGGAACGATCGCGGCGGTGTCCGCACTGGGTATGACGGCGGTGCTCGGCGGTTGCGGGATCACGGGCGGCTCGGGGGACGTGACGCTCAAGCTGGTCGCCGCCGACTACGGCGACAGCGCGGCCAACAGCTCGAAGAAGTACTGGGACAAGCTCGTCGAGGAGTACGAGGCCGACCACCCCGGCGTCACGATCGACGTCAGCGTCTACTCCTGGAACGACGTCGACCGCGAGGTCAGGGAGATGGTCGCCGCCGGTGACCCGCCGGACATGGCGCAGATCGGCGCCTACGCCGACTACGCGGCCAAGAACCAGCTCTACAAGGCCGACGACCTGCTCTCCATACCCGTGCAGGCCGACTTCGTCGGGCAGCTGGCCTCCGCGGGCCAGGTGAAGGGCGTGCAGTACGGGATGCCGTTCGCCGCCTCCACCCGCGTCCTCTTCTACAACAAGACCCTCTTCTCCAAGGCCGGCATCACCCCGCCCGAGTCCTGGGACGACCTGGCCGAGGACGCCGAGGCGCTGAAGGCCGAGGGCGTGAAGTACCCGTACGCGCTGCCGCTCGGCCCGGAGGAGGCGCAGGCCGAGACCATGCAGTGGATGCTCAGCGGCGGGGGCGGCTACACCGACAGCGTCGACAGCTACGGCATCGACTCCCCGGAGAACATCGACACCTTCTCCTGGCTGAAGAACGACCTGGTCGGCAAGGACCTGACCGGGCCGGTCGCGCCGGGCGAGCTGAACCGGGCCGCCGCGTTCGCCGCCTTCGCCAAGGGCCAGGTCGGCATGCTCAACGGCCATCCCTCCCTGATGAAGATCGCCGAGAGCAAGGGCGTGAAGTACGGCATGGTGCCCATGCCGGGCAAGGGGGGCCCGAGCAAGTCCACGCTCGGTGTGGCCGACTGGATGACGGCCTTCCGTGAGAACGGCCACCGCGACCAGATCGGCGACTTCCTCGACTTCGTCTACAGCGAGAAGAACGTGCTGGCCTTCTCCCGCGAGTACGACCTGCTGCCGGTCACCGCCTCCGCGTCCGGCACCATGGCCGCCTCCGACGAGGACCGGCACCTCAGGCCGTTCCTGGAGGAGCTGACGGTCTCCGAGCTGTACCCGGTCGGCAAGACCTCCTGGGCCGACGTCAGCGCCCAGGTCAAGCAGCAGATCGGCAAGGCCGTCGCGCCCGGGGGGAGCCCCTCGGGCGTCCTCGGCCACCTCCAGGCGGCGGCGGGCCGGGCGGAGAGCGCGGAGTAGCTCCGCCGGGCTGTCGGTGGGGGGCGTTACGGTGCCGGGTATGGACGAGGACACGGGTGAGCAGGGGCTCGGGCGCCGGGAGCGGGACATTCTCGCGCTCGAACGCCGGGGCTTTCCCGGGCCCGGTGCGAAGGAACGGGCCGTGCGTGAGGAACTGGGGCTCGCCCCGGTGCGCTACTACCAGCTCCTCAATGCCCTGTTGGATGATCCACGGGCTGTGGCTCACGACCCGGTGACGGTGAACCGGCTGCGGCGGGTTCGGGAGCGGCGTCGGTCGGAGCGGTGAGGGTCGCGGGGCTTCCGGCATCGCGCGGGTGCGGGTCCGCTAAGGCCGTTCGCGCAGTTCCCCGCGCCCCTGAGAGGTGCGTGCCCTTCAGCCGATCCGGTCCGCCAAGGCCCTCAGCAGCTCTACGACCCCCTCCGGACCGTCCACCACCACGTCCGCCCGTTCCCTGAGCTCGGTCACCTCGTCGCTGCCGCTGCACACCAGCAGGCCCGGGGTGCCGGACGTGCGGAGGGTGTCGACGGCGGAGTACGCGGGCAGGTCGCCCAGGTCGTCGCCGGCGTAGAGGACGGACCCGGCGCCGATCTCGCGGGCGAACCCGCTCAGGGCGACGCCCTTGTCCATGCCGGGTGGGCGCAGTTCGAGGACCATGCGGCCGGGCTCGACGATCAGGCCGTGCCGGGCCGCCAGGCCGGTGAGCGGTTCGCGCAGGGCCTCGAAGGCGGCCTGCGGGTCGGCGGCCCGGCGGGTGTGCACGGCCACCGCCCGGCCCTTGTCCTCGACCCAGGTCCCGCTCCCGTCGAGCAGCCCGGGCAGTTCGGCGCGGACGGCGTCGACGCCGGGATGCGGGTCGGGGGCGGTGACCTCGCCGCTGCGGGCGTCCCACCGCTCGGCGCCGTAGTGCCCGAGGACGACCAGGTGCTCAAGACCGGGCACGTCCGCGAAGCCGCCGTTGCGCACGGCGACCTCGGCCGGCCGGCCGGTGACCACCGCGATGGCGGCGACCTTCGGGGCGAGCGCCACCAGCGCGCCCAGCGCCTCCGGATGGGCCCGGGCCAGCTCCGGGTCGGCGACGATCGGCGCGAGCGTCCCGTCGAAGTCCAGGGCGACCAGCGCCTTGCCGGGGTCGGCGAGCAGCGCGGCGAGCCCGTCCTGCCCGGCCTTCGTGACAGGCGCGGGCAACGCGTTCGCGGTCATCGCCGTTCAGCCCCTCAACGCGTCGAGCTGGTCCACGAACCACTGCGCCGGCGGCAGTGCCGTCGCCGCCGCTGCCAGGCGCTTGCCGCGCTCGGCGCGTTCCTCCGGGCGCATCGACAGCGCCTCGTGCAGGGCCTCGGCCGTGCCCGTCACGTCGTAGGGGTTCACCGTGATCGCGTCCTCGCCCAGCTCCTCGTGCGCCCCGGCCTCCCGCGACAGCACCAGCGCACAGCCCGCGTCGGAGAGGACCGGGACCTCCTTGGCGACGAGGTTCATGCCGTCCCGGATGGGGTTGACGAGCGCCACGTCGGCCAGCCGGTACGCGGCCAGCGAGCGGGCGAAGTCGTCCTTGACGTGCAGCACGACCGGCGTCCAGCCCGGCGTGCCGAACGCGGCGTTGATCTCGTCGGCGACCCGCTGCACCTCGGCCGTGTAGTCCCGGTACACCGCGAGGTCCTGCCGCGAGGGGTACGCGAAGGCGACGTGCACCACCCGCTCGCGCCACTCGGCGTGGGTCTCCAGCAGCCGGCGGTAGGCCAGCAGGCCGCGCACGATGTTCTTCGACAGCTCGGTGCGGTCGACCCGCACGATGGTGCGGCGACCCTCGCCGATCTCCCGCCGCAGCGCGGTCATCCGCTCCTCGACGTCCGGTTCGTGCGCCCGCTTGCGCAGGAAGTCGGCGTCGGCGCCGAGGCCGTGCACCCCGACCCGGGTGCCGCCCAGCCCGCCCGCGAACCGCTCGGCGCACGCGGTGAACGCCTCCGCCCAGCGCTCGGTGAGGAAGCCCAGCCGGTCCGCGCCGAGCATGCCGCGCAGCACCTGCCCGGCCACGTCGTCCGGCAGCATCCGGAAGTACTCGGGCGGCGCCCACGGCGTGTGCGAGAAGTGGCCGATGCGCAGGTCGGGCCGCAGCTCGCGGAGCATGCCCGGCACCAGCGTCAGGTGGTAGTCCTGCACCACCACCGCCGCGCCCTGCGCCGCCTCCTCGGCCAGCGCCTCGGCGAACGCCCGGTTGTACGCCTCGTAGGACGCCCACTGCCGCCGGAAGTACGCGTCGAAGACCGGCTCCAGGGGCGTCTGGTAGAGCATGTGGTGCACGAACCACAGGACCGAGTTGGCGATGCCGTTGTACGCGTCGGCGTGCACGTCGGCCGGGATGTCCAGCATCCGCACGCCGTCCTCGCCGACCCCGCGCCGCACCGCTTCCCGGTCGCCGTCGGACAGCGCCGAGCACACCCACAGCGCGTCCGCGTCCGAGCCGATCGCGGAGAGGCCGGAGACCAGCCCGCCGCCGCCTCGTTTGGCGTCCAGCGAACCGTCCTCACCCACCGTGTAGGAGACCGGACCCCGGTTGGAGGCCACCAGCACCTGCGCAGCACCGTACGTTGAAGCCATAAGCCTCAACCTAGCCCGGCCCTCAAACGCTCAAACGTACGGATCTGCCGTGCCCGGCCGAAAACGGCCCCGGTCAGGCCGCTTTCCGCGCCTGGTACTCGGCGATGTCCACCATCGGCGGACGCTCCTCGGTGTCCACGGAGTACGTGCGCGGCTCGAATCCGTCCTGTCCCCGCTCGAACTGGGTCAGGGACGGCCGGATCAGATGCCCGCGGGCCAGCCGCAGCTGGGCCGTGCGGTAGATCGCGGCGGCCATCCGGCCCAGCGCCTGCCCGTCCTGGTGCCGGTGCTTGCGCACCCCGACGTCCACCTGGGCGAGGGCGTCCAGGCCCGCCAGGTGCAGAGCGTCGACCAGCATCCCCAGCTCCACGCCGTACCCGACGGGGAACGGCAGCTGCTCCAGCAGCGAGCGGCGGGCCGCGTACTCGCCGCCGAGCGGCTGCACGAAGCCGGCCAGCTGCGGCCAGTGCATGTTGAGCAGCGGTCGCGCCATCAGCTCGGTGACCCGGCCGCCCTGCCCGGCGGCCCCGGACAGCGGCCGGTCGTACATGGCCTTCACCAGGTCCACGTCCGGGTCCGTGAGCAGCGGGCCCACGATCCCGGAGACGAAGTCGGACGAGAAGTCCCTGAGGTCCGCGTCGATGAAACAGACGATGTCGCCGCGGGTGACCAGCAGCGAGCGCCACAGCACCTCGCCCTTGCCGGGCACGGCGGGCAGGCGCGGGAGTATGACGTCCCGGTGCACCACCCGCGCGCCCGCGGCGGCGGCCACCTCGGCCGTACGGTCGGTCGAGCCGGAGTCGACGACGACCAGCTCGTCGACGAGCGGGACCTGCCGCATCAGGTCGTGGCGGATGACGGCGACGATGTCACCGACCGTCGCCTCCTCGTTGAGGGCGGGCAGTACGACGCTGACCGTCTGGCCCGTGCGCTGCTTGGCGGCCAGGATCCGGTGGAGCGGGCGATCGGCCGCGGACCAGGAACGGGTGCTCAGCCAGCGCTCGACTTCTTCCAGCACCGTGACGGCTCCTCTGCGTTCTCCAGGCGGGACGGACTGCCCGCCGCGGTAGCGGCTGACCGGGACAGTCATCTCGCGGTTCGGACGACTATCTCAACTGTCCCGGTCGTCGGTTACAGTCTTGAACAAGGCGGATGACCATCGCATGTCCGGGGTCACCCGCCGCCTACAACCACATACAGCTCATCCAGAGGGGCAGAGGGAAACGGCCCGATGAAGCCCCGGCAACCCTCCAGTCGGTACTCGTAGGTCACTGTCGACCAGCTGCGCGAGGCTCCCGGCTCGGGAAGGTGCCAAATCCGTCTCACGGCGAGATGCGTCGTGAGGAAGATGAGGAGAAAGGGCCTCGCCTCACATGGCTGTGCAGACTGTTGCAAGCACCACTGACTCCACCGTAGACCTCGGTCCCGCCGCTGCCCTGAGCTGCCGCGAGTGCGGTCACCGCGTACCCCTCGGACCGGTCTTCGCGTGCGAGGAGTGTTTCGGCCCGCTGGAGATCGCCTACGACTTCTCGGCCTACGACACCGAGGAGCTCCGCAAGCGGATCGAAGCGGGCCCCGCGAACATCTGGCGCTACGCCCCGCTGCTGCCGGTCCCGGCCGACGTCGCGGACAAGCCGAACATCAACCCCGGCTGGACCAAGCTCGTCAAGGCCGACAACCTCGCGCGCGAGCTGGGCGTCGACGCGGGCAAGCTGTTCGTCAAGGACGACTCCGGCAACCCGACGCACTCCTTCAAGGACCGCGTCGTCGCCCAGGCCCTGGAGGCCGCCCGCGCCTTCGGCTTCACCACGCTCTCCTGCTCCTCCACCGGCAACCTCGCCGGTGCGGTGGGTGCCGCGGCGGCCCGTGCCGGCTTCCGCTCCTGCGTGTTCATCCCGCACGACCTGGAGCAGGGCAAGGTCGTCATGGCCGCGGTCTACGGCGGCGAGCTCGTCGGCATCGAGGGCAACTACGACGACGTGAACCGCTTCTGCTCCGAGCTGATCGGCGACCCGGCCGGAGAGGGCTGGGGCTTCGTCAACGTCAACCTCCGGCCGTACTACGCGGAGGGCTCCAAGACCCTCGCGTACGAGATCTGCGAGCAGCTCGGCTGGCAGCTGCCGGACCAGCTGGTCGTGCCGATCGCCTCCGGCTCGCAGCTCACGAAGATCGACAAGGGTCTCCAGGAACTGATCAAGCTCGGGCTGGTCGAGGACAAGCCGTACAAGATCTTCGGCGCGCAGGCCGAGGGCTGCTCGCCGGTGTCCGTCGCTTACAAGGCCGGGCACGACGTCGTCCGCCCGCAGAAGCCGAACACCATCGCCAAGTCGCTCGCCATCGGCAACCCGGCGGACGGGCCCTACGTGCTGGACATCGCGCGGCGGACCGGCGGCGCGGTGGAGGACGTGAACGACGAGCAGGTCGTCGAGGCGATCAAGATCCTGGCCCGGACCGAGGGGATCTTCGCGGAGACCGCCGGTGGTGTGACGGTGGGTGTGACGCGCAAGTTGATCGAGAACGGGGTGCTCGACCCCACCAAGACCACGGTCGTGCTCAACACCGGCGATGGACTCAAGACGCTGGACGCGGTGGCGGGCACGGGTCTGACGGCGACCATTCGCCCCAGCCTCGAGTCGTTCCGTGAGGCCGGGCTCGTCTGAGCGTCGTTGTTCGCTGCGGGCCGTGGGGCTGGTCGCGCAGTACCCCGTGCCCCTGAGGGCGGTTATCCAACCGGAGGTTCGAAAGTCATGAGCGTCACCGTTCGCATCCCCACCATCCTGCGCACCTACACGGGCGGGCAGGCCGAGGTCGCCGCCGAGGGCGCGAACCTCGGTGAGGTCATCGCCGACCTGGAGAAGAACCACACCGGGATCGCCGCCCGGGTCCTCGACGACCAGGGCAAGCTGCGCCGGTTCGTCAACGTGTACGTCAACGACGACGACGTGCGGTTCGAGCAGGGTCTGGAGACGGCCACGCCGGACGGTGCCGGTGTGTCGATCATTCCCGCCGTCGCCGGCGGCTGAACCGGTCGACCGGCCCGATTGTTACCTTCGGTAACGACGATTACCGAGAGTTCATCGAATTGCCCCCTCCGTGAGAGAAGCGGAGGGGGCAATTCTGTGTGGTTGAGCGGGGTACAGTTGGGGAACGCGATACCGATCCCCTGATCGGAACCCTGAATTCCTGCCGCGAGTCCGACAAGATGTAGCCAAAGTGTGCGCGTCTTTCGCGGCTTTTGTTCCTTTTATGGAGCCCGACTTGCCCTGAATTCGGGCGAATTCTCCCCACATTCCGGACCCTGCTCGTCCGGAATTCTCGTCCGATTGACCTGTTGCAGACGGCAGTTGGACAGATACATTCAGCCGCGGTCGACGCGTTCCGGCGCACGCCCCCAACCGTGGGGGGTGAGGTCTGACCCGGGTCCGCGAAGTGTGGATCTGTGCAAGGGCCAGTAATAGGGGAGTTAGGCATGGCTCAGGGCACCGTCAAGTGGTTCAACGCGGAGAAGGGGTACGGCTTCATCGCGGTCGACGGTGGTGCGGATGTTTTCGTCCACTACAGCGCGATTCAGATGGACGGCTACCGCACCCTTGAAGAGGGCCAGCGGGTCGAGTTCGAGATCTCGCAGGGCCAGAAGGGACCGCAGGCCGACATGGTTCGCGTCTCTGCCTGAACGCGCACCACGACCAACGCTCAAGCGACCGGTCTTCTCAGAAGGGCCCGTACCCCCCGGGGTGCGGGCCCTTCCGCGTGCCCGGAGGGTCCGCCGGATGGTGTTCGCGGGCGGCTGACGCCCCCCGCCGATCCAAGGCGGGCGCTTGCACTCGCAGGGGTCGAGTGCTAATCATTGCGTTAGCACTCTGAAGGTGAGAGTGACAACGTAAGGACCGGGTCGGTGAGGCCCGCAGGCCAGGTGGGGAAGGAACCCACGAGGCAAGCGAGCCGTCCGTCGCGGGCGCGGGCGCGGTCCGAAGTAATCACCCCCAGTCCTGGAGGGACCACTTCACATGGCCAAGATCATCGCGTTCGACGAGGAGGCGCGGCGCGGCCTCGAGCGCGGCATGAACCAGCTCGCGGACGCCGTCAAGGTGACGCTCGGCCCCAAGGGCCGCAACGTCGTCCTCGAGAAGAAGTGGGGCGCGCCCACGATCACCAACGATGGTGTCTCCATCGCCAAGGAGATCGAGCTCGAGGACCCGTACGAGAAGATCGGCGCCGAGCTGGTCAAGGAAGTCGCCAAGAAGACGGACGACGTCGCCGGTGACGGTACGACCACCGCGACCGTTCTCGCCCAGGCCCTGGTCAAGGAGGGCCTGCGCAACGTAGCCGCCGGCGCCAACCCGATGGCCCTCAAGCGCGGTATCGAGAAGGCCGTCGAGGCCGTCTCCGCCGCCCTGCTGGAGCAGGCCAAGGACGTCGAGACCAAGGAGCAGATCGCCTCCACGGCCTCCATCTCCGCCGCCGACACCCAGATCGGCGAGCTCATCGCCGAGGCCATGGACAAGGTCGGCAAGGAAGGCGTCATCACCGTCGAGGAGTCCCAGACCTTCGGTCTGGAGCTGGAGCTCACCGAGGGTATGCGCTTCGACAAGGGCTACATCTCGGCGTACTTCGCCACCGACATGGAGCGTATGGAGGCCGTCCTCGACGACCCGTACATCCTGATCGCGAACTCCAAGATCTCGAACGTCAAGGACCTGCTCCCGCTCCTGGAGAAGGTCATGCAGTCGGGCAAGCCGCTGCTGATCATCGCCGAGGACGTCGAGGGCGAGGCCCTGTCGACCCTGGTCGTCAACAAGATCCGCGGCACCTTCAAGTCCGTCGCCGTCAAGGCCCCGGGCTTCGGCGACCGCCGCAAGGCGATGCTCCAGGACATCGGCATCCTCACCGGCGGCGAGGTGATCTCCGAGGAGGTCGGCCTCAAGCTGGAGAACGCCACGCTCGACCTGCTGGGCAAGGCCCGCAAGGTCGTCATCACCAAGGACGAGACCACCATCGTCGACGGTGCCGGCTCGGCCGACCAGGTCCAGGGCCGCGTCAACCAGATCCGCGCCGAGATCGAGAACAGCGACTCGGACTACGACCGCGAGAAGCTCCAGGAGCGCCTGGCGAAGCTCGCCGGCGGTGTCGCGGTCATCAAGGCCGGTGCCGCCACCGAGGTGGAGCTCAAGGAGCGCAAGCACCGCATCGAGGACGCCGTGCGCAACGCCAAGGCGGCCGTCGAGGAGGGCATCGTCGCCGGTGGTGGCGTGGCCCTGCTCCAGGCCTCCCAGGTCTTCGAGAAGCTGGAGCTCGACGGTGACGAGGCGACCGGCGCCAACGCCGTGAAGCTCGCGCTGGAGGCCCCGCTGAAGCAGATCGCCGTCAACGGTGGTCTCGAGGGCGGCGTCGTCGTGGAGAAGGTCCGCAACCTCACCGTCGGCCACGGCCTGAACGCCGCGACCGGTGAGTACGTCGACATGATCGCCGAGGGCATCATCGACCCGGCGAAGGTGACCCGCTCTGCCCTGCAGAACGCCGCCTCCATCGCCGCGCTGTTCCTCACCACCGAGGCCGTCATCGCCGACAAGCCGGAGAAGGCCGCCGCGCCCGCCGGCGGCGGCATGCCGGGCGGTGACATGGACTTCTGATCGACCCGGTCGATCAACGTCCTTGCCGAGGGCGGCACTTCCTGTTCCGACAGGGGGTGCCGCCCTCGGGCGTGTCCGGGATCACAGCGGGGGTGGGATGGCCCTGGCGGGGCCGGGTGGTTGAAGGTTAGGTCATATGCGTATGCACATACCTTCCGGTATCCGAAAGTGAGCCCCCACGTGACTCTCGCCGCCTCCGCCTCCCGCGCCGCCGAAATCCTGTCCCGGCCCGTATCGCTGGGCGGCCTGACCGTTCCCAACCGGATCGCGATGGCGCCGATGACCCGCATGTTCTCCCCGGGCGGCGTGCCCGGCGAGGACGTCGTGTCGTACTACGCGCGCCGCGCCGCCGCCGGAGTCGGCCTGATCGTCACCGAGGGCACCTACGTCGGCCACGAGTCGGCCGGGCAGAGCGACCGCGTGCCGCGCTTCCACGGCGAGGCCCAGCTCGCGGGCTGGGCGAAGGTCGCCGAGGCGGTCCACGCCGCGGGCGGGACCATCGTGCCGCAGCTCTGGCACATCGGCATGGTCCGCAACCAGGGTGAGCCGCCGGTCGCGGACGCCCCGGCCGTCGGACCCTCCGGTCTGCGCATCGGCGCTGCGGAGCCCACCGGCAAGGCCATGACCCAGGCCGACATCGACGCCGTCATCGGCGCGTTCGCCGAGGCCGCTGCCGCCGCCGAGCGCATCGGCTTCGACGGCGTCGAGCTCCACGGCGCCCACGGCTACCTGCTCGACCAGTTCCTGTGGGAGGGCACCAACCGCCGCACCGACGCCTACGGCGGCGACCGGGTCGCCCGCGCCAAGCTCTCCGAGGAGATCGTCGCGGCCGTCCGCGAGACCGTCTCCGCCGACTTCCCGGTCATCTTCCGCTACTCCCAGTGGAAGCAGGAGGCCTACGACGCCCGTCTCGCCGAGACCCCGGAGGAGCTGGAGGCCATCCTGGCCCCGCTCGCCGCCGCCGGCGTCGACGCCTTCCATGCCTCCACCCGCCGCTACTGGGTCCCCGAGTTCGAGGACTCCGACCTCAATCTGGCCGGCTGGACCAAGAAGCTCACCGGCAAGCCCACCATCACCGTCGGCTCGGTCGGCCTGGACGGCGGCGACTTCATCAAGTCCTTCCAGGGCGAGAGCGCCGAGGTCGGCGACCTCGACAACCTCCTCGACCGCTTCGAGCGCGACGAGTTCGACATGGTCGCCGTCGGCCGCGCCCTGCTCCAGGACCCCGAGTGGGCCCGGAAGGTGCTCGACGGCCGCTTCGAGGACCTGGCGCCGTACAACCCGGCGGCGCTGAAGACCCTCAGCTGACACTCGTCACCGGAGCCTCTGGATCTGCTTGCGTCAGTCAAGGACACTGAGTGAGCGCCCGTTCACCGGCAAGCCGCGAGGAGACCCAGATGACGACGACCGCGTCCCGCCCGTCGGAGGGCGGCCCTTCGGAGGAGCCCGCACCGGTGGTCCGTACGGCCACCGGTGCGGTGCGCGGCCGGAGGGAGGAGGGACTCGCGGTCTTCCGCGGCATCCCGTTCGCCGCACCCCCGGTGGGCGAGGCCCGCTTCATGGCGCCCCGCCCCGCCCACCCCTGGGACGGCATACGCGACGCCCACGCCTTCGGCCCGCCGCCCCCGCAGGACCTCGGCAACCTGGGCGGCCCGGGCCTGCTCGACGTGCCCGAGGGCGACGAGTGGCTCACGGTCAACGTCTGGACACCCGAACCCGACCCGGCGGCTCGCCGGCCGGTGATGGTGTGGATCTACGGCGGCGCCTACAAGCTGGGCCACTCCGGCAGCCCCGGCTACGACGCCCGGCGCATCGCCACCGAGGGCGACGTGGTGGTCGTGTCCCTCAACTACCGCGTGGGCATGGAGGGTTTCGCGTTCATCGAGGGCGCTCCCGCCAACCGCGGACTGCTCGACCAGGTCGCCGCGCTGGAGTGGGTGCGGGACAACGTCGAGGCCTTCGGCGGCGACCCCGATCAGGTCACGGTCTTCGGGGAGTCCGCGGGCGCGGGTTCGATCGCCTCGCTGCTCTCCATGCCGGACGCCGCCGGTCTGTTCCGGCGGGCGATCGCGCAGAGCGTGCCGGGGACCTTCTTCTCCGACGCCCTGGCCCGGGACATCGGAAGCGCCCTCGCCGCCGAGCTGGGCCTGCGCCCCACGGTGGCCGACCTCTCCACGATCGCGCCGCACCGACTGACCTCGGCGGGCGAGACCCTCAGCGCCAAGATGCTCCAGCGCGTCGACCGCTGGGGCCAGGCGGCTCCCACGGTCACGCCCTTCTCCCCGGTGGTCGACGGAGAGGTCCTGCCGACCACACCGTGGCAGGCACTGGCGGCCGGTTCGGCGAAGGACGTCGACCTCCTCGTCGGCCACAACCGCGACGAGTACCGCCTGTTCATCGCCTTGGCGGGCCAACTGGGCCGGATCACCGAGGAGAGGGCGGCCTCGGCCCTGCGCCTGTTCGCCCCCGGGCCCGACGGCGGTCAGGCCTACCGCACGGCCTTCCCCGACGCCTCCCCGAGCGAGCTCTACGAACGCGTTCAGACGGACTGGCTGTTCACCATGCCGTCCCTCCACCTGGCCGAGGCCCAGCGCGCGGGCGGCGGACGCGCCCACGTCTACGAACTGACCTGGCCCGCCCCGGGCAACGGCGGCGCGCTCGGCGCCTGCCACGGCCTGGACATCCCACTGCTGTTCGGCACCTACGGCGCCGACCTGGGGCTCCTGCTGTTCGCGGGCGCCGAGCCCTCCGCCGATGCCCTCGCGCTGTCGTCCCGCTTCCGCGCGTCCTGGACGGCGTTCGCGACGACGGGCGACCCGGGGTGGCCGGCCTACGACGACGAGCGGCGGCTGGTGCAGGTGCTGGACGCGGAGCCGGTGGTCACGGCGTACCCGGAGGAGCGGTCGCGGCGGCTGTGGGAGGGGTACGAGTTCCTGCCCCTGCCGCTGCTGTAGGGCCTACAGGTTGCCCATCGGCTCGATGTCGACGCGCACGGGCGTCCCCCAGACCCGCAGCACTTCGTAGTCGGTGAACTCGTGCACCAGCCGGTACGCCATGGCGGCCCGGGGCGCCTTGCGCTGGGCGGCGATGAACAGCTCCGCCTCGCGGCGGTCCCGGCGCGGGGTGCCGCACAGCTGCCAGCTCTGGCCGTTCCACAGCTCCGCCAGCCAGCGCTGCTGGGGCTGGGGGCGGTCGCCGCGCACGCCGTAGCGGGACGGTGCGGGCTGGATGGGCTGTTGCTGGGGGGCGGGCCCGTTGAACTCGTTTCGGCGGGCCGCCCGGCGCCGTGTCTCGCACAGCAGGCACAGGTCGGGGGCGGCCTCGTCGACGGGGCCGTTCGGGTGCTCAGGGCAGCGGGTGGTGGGCGCGGCGTTCGAGACGCTCTCCTCCAGCAGGTCCAGCGCGCGCTTCAGATCGGCCTTGACCTCGTGCAGCTTGGCGTCCGGGGTGTCGGCGGTGAGGGCCTCCCCGTGCTCGCCGAGGAGACGGAGGGCGCGGCCTAGGGCGGTCAGCTGGGCGTGGTTCATGGTGCCCATTGTCCTCAGTCGGCGTAGTCCTTGAGCTTCTCGGTGTCCAGGGTGATGTTCACGGGGGCGGGGAGCTCGACGGTGGCGCCCCAGGGATGCGGGGAGACCTGCTGGTAGCGGCCGTCTTCTGGCTCACTGAAGACCGTGAGGGTGTGGTGGTCGCGGTCGATGAGGAGGTAGACGGGGATCCCGGCTTCGGCGTAGCCGAGGGGCTTGTCGATGCGGTCGCGCTGGTTGGTGTCCCGGTCGCGGGAGGTGATCTCAACGGCCATGAGGGAACCTTCGGGGTCGGACCACTCGCCGTGGCCTCGGAAGTGATCCACAGGCGTGAGCGTTGCGTCCGTGCGGGCGCGACCCTTGCGGTAGGCCTCCGCCTTGACACCTGACTCGGGCACCAGATCCAGGTCCGGACGGTGCTGCATGCACTGGCGCAACAGCCACATGAGGATGCAGCGGTGGTTGCCGTCCGGCATGGCCTTGACCTCTAGTTTCCCGTTGATGTACTCAAGCCGCACGGTTTCCGGGGCGCGGCGCTCCAGCTCCTCGAAGTCCTCGACGCTGAGCGCGTCCTTCGTCCGGACGCGACCGTCGACGTACTCGAGTCGCACGCCCTTCGGGGCCACCTCGGCCAGCTCCTCGAAGTCCTCGATGGGCATCAGTGGGCGGTCAGCGGTACCAGGGGTCATGGTGCCTCCTCCCTTCCATCGTGCCCTGGGGGAGTGACGTCGCACCGTAGGAGCCGTCATGTGTGTGCCCTCTCTTGTCGTCGTTGGGACATCGCGGCGCGGATCTCGGCCGCACGGTCATGGATCGTGGGGGCGGACAGAGTTGCAGGGGGTTGCGCAGGGGCGCGTTCGCCCCGGCAGGCGCTGCAATGCCCCCCTGGCAGGGTTTCCGGACGGCCCGGGGCGCGGCAGTTCGCGCACTCCAGGATCCTCAGGGGTGGGCGTGGCTCGGGTGGTCGGGGTGGGAGTTTGCTGGTCAGGCGGTTGCGGACCAGGGCGGCGGGGTGGTGGACAGGTGTCGGCAGGCCGGCTGTGAGCACCCGTAGGACGTGGTCCTCCGAGGCGCCCCGCTCGAACCAGTCCGTCACGAGTGGGGCAAGCGTCGTGCAGTCTGCCTCGGAGAGGGACAGGACGGGTGCCGTGCGGCCGAGGGCGGCCAGGAGGATGTGGGCCCGGGAGCGGGTGGGGCGTGCCGCCTGGGGCTGCGGTACGTCGCCGCGGGTGAAGGCGCTCCACCAGTCGTCATCCCGGGCGGTACGGGACCACCACGATCGGGTGATCCAGCGGGAGCTGCCGTCGTCGGCCGTGATGCACTCCCGGCCCCGGCGCAGGTGGCCCGCCTGCTGGATGCGGTTGAGGGCGGTGCCGAGGGCGCACTGGCCGTAGGGGAGGTGTTTGGCCAGCGTCTTTACGGAGATGTCCGCGCCGTCGGCGAGCCGGTCAAGGTAGGCGGCGATGGCGGCTTCGCGAGGTGGGAGGTGCGCGAAGTCGTGGTTTGTGGCGGGGAGTTGGCCGGGGGCGGTGCGTTTGCCGTAGCCCGGCCCCGCCAAGGGGTGCGCGGACGGGGAGGCAGCACTAAAGTTGGCGTCAGCCATGGGATCGTGGTTCCGATCTCGATGGTTAAGCCCCCGCAGGTGTTGGCGCACCGGGCGGGGGCTGTTGCTTTTGTGCAGGGAACGTTAGACGCACGTGACTGTCCGTGGCAAGCCGGATGCTCCGCGTCAACTCACCGGGCGGGAGGGTGGGTTGAAGCCCTCCACCCATTCCCTGAAAAGAGGGCTCGAAGCCCGGGTCCCGAAGCTCAGGCCGTCTCGTCCTTGAGGTTCTCGACGAACGCGGTCCAGGCCGTGGCCCGGAACACGAGCTTCGGGCCGTGGGGGGTCTTGGAGTCGCGGACGGGGATGACATCGGGGAATGCCTGGGTGACTTCCAGGCAGTTGTCGCCGGTGCCGCCGCTGTAACTGGACTTGTACCACTCAGGCGTGTTCCTCATGGTCGTAATCCTGCGCCATCGCTTCGAGGAGGGCCAGAGACTTCTCAGGCGAGAGCGCCGAAGCCGTGAGGAGCTCAAAGTAGAGCCTGTAGCGCGCGACGGCGGCGGGGTCGTCCTCCAGTCGCCCGGTGTCGACCCCTTCCAGGTAGGCGAGTGGAGGGGCGTCGTCGAAGTCCATCACCCTGACGCACCCCTGCATCCCCGGGTGTGCCCCTGCGTCGAACGGCAGCACCTGAACGATGACGCGGTTCCCGCGGATCAGACCGATGAGGTGGCGTAGAGCCCCCGCCATCACCCCCGGCCCGCCCGTCGCGCGGCGTAGTGCGGCCTCGTCAATCACCGTCCACAACAAAGGCTTTGTTGGATCGCGGAGGATCCGCGCCCGCTCCATCCGGCCTGTCACCAGCGCCTCGATGACCTCGTCCGCCGCTGAGGGCTGGTAAGCGCGGCTGACGGCTCGTGCGTAGGCGGGCGTCTGGAGCAGTCCGGGAATCAGCATCGATGTGTACTCCCTGATGGCCGCGGCCTGGGTCTCCACCTCTGCTGCTTCTGCGAAGTGCTCGCGGTACTTCGACTTCGCCGCCGCCACACAGTTCCGCTGGAAGAAGTCCTCCGTCCCCAGCACCTCGTCCAGCAGCCGCGCGTACTCCCGCTGCAACCTCCGCGTCCCCGCCTCCAGCTGCCCGATGAACGACCCGCTCACGAAGAGCCGCTGTCCCAGTTCCTCCTGGCTCAGGCCGGCCTTCTCGCGGGCGTGGCGGAGTTCGGCGCCGAGGAGGGCCCTGGGGGAGGAAGACGGGTCGAGGTCCCGGGATCCGGGCATGGGCGACTCCCTGTCGTACAGATCGGGTTGTTGGACCGCCGTATCTGGCCAGGTTAGGGACGCGTTGGCCACGCTGTGTGGTGAATCACCAACTCAGCGTGGAGGTAGGACAGGATGCGCTCGACGGAAGAGATCGTGAAGTCGCTGCGGGAGGCCCTCGCGGGAGTCGGCGTCGTGCTGCCGTCCCTGCGGGTGGACCCGGTCACGGCCGCGAGTGACGAGCCGTTCGCCCTGGTCGACCTGGGGCGGTGCAACGTACGGACGGCCGAGCAACTCACCGACGTGCTGCGGTCGTTGCCCGTGGGGGAGGCCCTGCGGGCTCGCGTTCGGCAAGTCAACCGGGAGCCCAAGTCACGGTGAAGCAATAGCCAACGGTGGATGTACAACCATTCGCCCTCCATCACCGTCGAACAGGCGTATCGCGCATACGCCGGCGTTCGCCCCACCGCTCGCCACTTTCGGAAATCACATCCTTTCCCCAGAGGAATCCTGTCTTATGACGTTCCGTTGGCTGTGCGGTGTCCTGCGTGTGCGTGGGAAGACCGACCTCTTTCTCGTGCTGCTGTTCGCCGCAGGCTTCGCCGCACTGCCCGTTTTCGCGCTGCTCCCCTCGCTGTGGGGATTCGCCGCCGCCTCGGTCGTGACGTACGCCGTGGACGAGGTGCTGCACGCGCGGGCTCCCGCCTTCGTGCGGCGGCTGGCCGCGTTGCAGCTGACCCGGACGATGCGGTTCGCCGTGCGGACGGTGATGCTGCTCGCGCTGGCCGGCCGGATGGGTGCGCCGGACGCCGTGCTGGTGGCCGCGTCGGCCGTGTTCAGCGTCCACTTCGGCCTGGTCATCATGTACACGGCCGTGCACCACGCCATCCGGCGGCGCCGCACGCTGCCGGTCGTGGTGCGCAACCTCGACATGAGCGGGGCGGGCATCCCGCAGTCGCCGCCCGCGCTCCTCTACCGGCGCTTCCTGCGCAAGCTGCTGCATCTCGACCTGGCGGCGCACGCCGGGCTCCTCGCCGCGCTGGCGGCCGGGGCGTGGCAGCCCGCGGGCGTCGGGTTCGCCCTCACCGCCGGGCCGGCGGTCGCGGCCGTGGCGGCGCTGCTCGGGCAGCTGCGCCGGGCCCGCCGGATGCCGCCGGACGCCGAGGTGATCGCCGAACTCAACCGGCAACTCGCCGGGTACCGGCCGGAGGTGGCGCTGTACTTCAGTTTCGCGTCCGTGTCGCGGGACTTCATGTACCAGGTCAACATGTGGATCGAGACGCTGGAGCAGCTCGACCGGAGGCCGCTGATCATCCTGCGGGAGCGGGCCTCGTTCCGCTACCTCGGCCGTACGTCGATCCCGGTCGTGTGCGTGCCGAAGGCCGACGACGTGGCGCAGCTGGAGCTGCCCGAGCTGCGGGTCGTCCTCTACCCGGGCAACGCGGGCAAGAACGTCCACATGCTGCGCGTCGCCGAGGCCAAGCACGTGTTCATCGGGCACGGCGACAGCGACAAGCTCGCCAGCAGCAACCGGGTGAGCAAGGTGTACGACGAGATCTGGGTGGCCGGGCGGGCCGGGCGCGACCGCTACCAGCGGGTGCGGCACGCCATCAGCGACTCGGCGATCGTCGAAGTGGGCCGCCCGCAGCTGTCGTCGATCCGGCTGCACGCCGACCACGTGCCCGGGCCGGTGCCGACCGTGCTGTACGCGCCGACCTGGGAGGGCTGGAGCGACGACGACTGCCACACGTCGCTGATCCCGATGGGCGTGGCGCTGGTCGAGAAGCTCCTCGCCGAGAACGTCCGTGTCCTCTACAAGCCGCATCCCCTCACCGGCAAACGCTCCCGGGTGGCGGCCGAGGCCGACCGGGCCGTGCGGGAGCTGCTGCGCGCCGACAACGAGCGGCGGGACGCCCGGGACGCCCAGGAGGCGGAGGCCGCGATCGCCGCCGCCCGGCCGCGGCTCGCGGAGATCCAGGCGCGGCTCGGCGAGCTGTCCGGGCGGCTCACCGGCGACGACGCCCAGCAACTGCGCGACGCGCGGGTCCCCGCCGGTGACGGGGAGGCGGAGTGGCACGAACTGCGGGCCGAGTGGCACCGGCTCTTCTGGGAGAGCCGGGGGCCGGTCCGGCACCAGGTGATCCTCAAGCAGCTGCCCACGCTGTACGACTGCTTCGACCAGGCCGACCTGCTCATCAGCGATGTCTCGTCGGTCGTCGCGGACTTCGTGGCGAGCCTCAAGCCGTACGTGCTCACCAACGCGGCCGATCTGCCCGACGAGGACTTCCGGGCGGCGTACACCACCGCCGGGGGCGCCTATCTCCTCGACCGGGACTGCACCCGCCTGCCGGAGATTCTCCGGTCGGTCCGCGAGCCCGCGCACGATCCGATGGCACCCGAGCGCCGGGTCCTCAAGGAGTACGTGCTGGGACCCGACCGCCCCACATCGATGGAGCGCTTCAACACGGCCGTCAACGCCCTGGCCGACAAGGCGGCGGCGGAACAGGCCGAGCGGCTGGGGGAGGGGGAGGGCGAGGAGCAGCGGGTGGTCGTGGGGGCGTGACGGTTCAGCCGGCCGCCGCCGCCAGGGCCGCGCGCAGGTGGCCGTCGGACTCCGCCAGCAGCCTGGCCGCCGTCGGTCCGTCGACGTCGGCCAGGAGGGCGAGGATCGCGTTCTTGACCTCGCCGTCCGTGGCGGTCAGGGCCCGCTCGATGTCCTCCTCGGCGGCTCCGGTGGCCAGGGCGACGATGCGGTGGGAGCGGGCCCGGAGCTTGTCGTTCGACGCGCGGACGTCGACCATCAGGTTCCCGTAGGTCTTGCCCAGCCGGATCATCGTGATCGTCGAGAGCATGTTGAGGACGAGCTTCTGCGCCGTGCCGGCCTTCAGGCGGGTGGAGCCGGTGAGCAGTTCGGGGCCCACGACGATCTCGATGCCGTGGTCGGCGGCGGCCGCGAGGGGGCTGCCGGAGTTGCAGGCGAGACCGATGGTGAGGGAGCGGCGGGCGCGGGCGTGTTCGACCGCGCCGATGGCGTACGGGGTGCGGCCGGAGGCGGAGATGCCGACCACCGTGTCGTCGGGGGTCAGGGCGAGGGCCGCCAGATCCGCCTCGGCCAGTTCCCGGGAGTCCTCCGCGCCCTCCACCGAGGTGACCACGGCGCCCCGGCCGCCCGCGATCAGGCCGACGACCCGGGAGGGGTCGGTGTTGAACGTGGGAGGACATTCGGAGGCGTCCAGGACGCCCATCCGGCCCGCCGTGCCCGCGCCCGCGTAGACCAGGCGGCCGCCCCGGGCCATCCGCTCGGCTACGGCGTCGATCGCGGCGGCGACCTGCGGAAGCCGGGCCGCGACAGCCCCGGCCACGGTGGCGTCCTCGCCGTTCATCAGCCGGGCGATGTCGAGGGTGGGCAGCCGGTCGATGTCGGCGAGTTCCGGCCGGAAGGCCTCGGTGGTCAGGGACTCCAACTCGGTCCGGACGTCGCGGTGGCGGGGGGTGGAGGTCATGGACGGCTCTTTCCGTGTCTTTCCGGTGCTGGGCGGGGCGTCTGCCTCAGGAACGGTGCCGGTGGGCCAGTGCCTCGTACGAGGCCGACAGCGCCGGCGCCGCCGTCTCGTACGTCCGCTGGGCCACCCCCACGAACAGGCAGTCCACCACGAGGAGCTGACCCGTCCGGGACGACATCGCCGCCGGACGCAGCTCGCTCTCGCGTGCGGTGGACGTGGTGAGGACGTGGTCGGCGTACTGCGTGACGGGGCTGTCCGGGCGGCCGGTGATCGCCACCGTCGTCGCGCCGCGCTCGAAGGCGGCCCGCAGCGGTTCGATGACGTCCCCCGTCGACCCGGAGTGCGTGACGGCGACCGCGACATCGCCCGCGCGCAGTTGCACGGCGTTGGTGACGGCGAGGTGCGGGTCGCTGTGGGCGTGGGCTATGAGCCCTATGCGCAGCAGCTTCTGCGTGAGGTCCTGGGCGACCAGGCCGGAGGCCCCGACGCCGTACACGTCGGTGCGGCGGGCCGCGGTCAGGGCGGCGACGGCCGCGCCCAGTTGGACGGTGTCCAGGCCGGCGGCGGTGTCGGCGAGGGTCTGCTGCTCGTCGTGGGCGAGCTTGGCGACGACGTCGGCGATCGGGTCGTCCACCGCGATGTCCGTCGTGATGGCCGGGGCGCGGCCCGACTGCTGCTGCGCGGCGAGGCCGGCGAGGGCCAGGCGCAGGTCCCGGTAACCCGGATAGCCCAGCAGGCGGGCGGTGCGTACGACGGTCGCCTCGCTGGTGCCGGTGAGTTCGGCGAGGCCGGTGACCGTGAGGGCCGCGCAGCCGGCCGGGTCTCCCGCGACGGCCTCGGCGACGCGCTGCATGGAGCGCGTCATCGACGGGCCCAGCGTGCGGACTTTGGCCGCGAGGGCGGCGGGGGCGGGCGGGGCGCCGCTCGCCCCGGAGGGGCCGCTCCGCTCGCGGGCGAAAATTTCCTTCACGTCGCGGGTCACCATTGAAAGATATTTTCGGGGCGGCGACGGGGTCAAGAGTGCGCACAATGGGTGCATGGAACCCATCAGCCCTCTGGAGCAGGCGCTGCACGCCGCGCGCGCCCTCGTGCTGGCCGACCTCGTCGCGGGACGCGTCGCCGAGGCGGACGTGGTGTCCCTGGTCGAGGACTCCGTCACGCAGCGGCGATGGTGGGTCGAGCAGTGGCCCGAGGGCGCCCGGTACGTGGCCGGCCTGGTCGCGCAGGACGTCCAGGACGCCCTGCTGGAGCGGTACGGCCGCTGGCCGCTGTGCCCGGTGTGCGGGGCCGGTGAGCCGCACGCCCTCGACGTGGAACCGGAGTTGGGGCCCGACCCGCACTGGGTGTGCAGCGAGGCGGGCGTGAAGGTCGCCGCGGTGGGGTCGCTGGGCGGGGCCATCGGCGGGCCGGCGTCCTCGTGAGGCCTTCGTGACGATCTACGTCGACCCGCCGACCTGGCCCGGCCACGGCCGCATGTGGTCCCACCTCGTCAGCGACGTCTCCTACGACGAGCTCCACACCTTCGCCGCGCGCCTCGGCGTCCCCCGCCGGGCCTTCGAGCGCGACCACTACGACATCCCCGACGAGCGGTACGCCGACGTGGTGGCCGCGGGGGCCGTGGAGGTCAGCAGCCGCGAGGTGGTGCGGCTGCTGCACGCGGCGGGGCTGCGGCGGCCCAAGGGGCGCTATCCCTCCCGGGGTTCGCGCAGCTCGTAGGCCAGGTGCGCGGGGTCCTCGGCGGGCACCTGGGTGAACCCGGCCCGCGCGAGCACGTTCTGCGACGGCAGGTTGCCCCGCTCGACGTTCGCGACCACGGTCCGCACCTCGTCCCGGTCCAGCGCCCATGCCGACAGCGTGCGCAGCGCCTCGGTGGCGTAACCGTGGCCGCGGGCGCCCTCGACCAGGTCGTAGCCGATCTCGACCCGTCCGGCCTCGTCCGGGACGCCGTGGAAGCCCATGGCGCCGAGCGCGCGGCCGTCCTCGCGCCGAACGAGCACGTACATGCCCCACTCCGGCCGGTGGATCCCGTCCTCGTACTGCTTGTACACCAGCCCGGCACCGACCCGGGTGCCCTCGACCGGCCCGCCCTCGATCCACTCGAAGCCGCCGCCGCCGACCGTGGACAGGTCGGTGGCCGCCGCGGGCGTGACACCCTCCAGGGTGAGCCGCTCGGTGCCGATCACCAGGTTGTTGTTCCACCGCCACTCGGTGAGCGGGGCGCGCCCCGGCAGCTCCCCGCGGCCGGTGGCCCACAGCAGGGTCGGCCACGGGGTGGGGCCGGGCCGGACGTGCGGGAAGAGCCGGGTGAGCACGAAGTCGCACAGCTCGGACGCCGGTTCGTACCGCAGGCCCAGCCCCTCGCAGATGTCGTGCGTGTGCAGCAGCACCTCGGCCACGCCCATCGCGGCGAACCCCTCACGGTTCGCGCTGCGGAAGGGGTACGGGTGGAAGGCCCGCACGTCACGCGGGGTGGTACGGATCGCCGCGGCGAGCAGGGCGCCCATGGCGCCGATCACACGCACCGCACCCGCGTTGTCGGCCCCCTCCTCCAACGAGAGCTCGAACGGCGAGTACCCATCCTGCTCGCGCCCCGCCAGCTGCCCCGCGTACGCGATGAGGTCCTCGGCGATGTGCACGGCCGTCTGCCGGCAGTCCCAGTCGAGCCGCCCCGCCCGTACGCCTTCCCACTCCCACTCGGCGACCGCCCCCAGCAGGCTCACACACTCGGCGACGGCCTGCTCCACCTGTTCGGCTCCCGTTGTCCACATGGTGGGGAGGCTACGAGGGGGTGGAAGACTCCGGCGACGGGTTTTCTGGGGCGAGGAACCAGTCCTCGATCTCGTGGCGCATGCCGAGCTCGGTGGCTTTGAGGGCGGTTTCGCGGAGCGTTTTGGCAGCTGAGAGGGCTACGACTGCAAGAGTGACGAGGGAGAGCGGGGGATCGTCGGGATGGGCGGTGAAGTCGGGGAGCCCCTCGCTGGTGAGAGTGTGGAGCAGGGCCCCTTCCATGTGAAGTTCTCTGACGTTGCTCTCGGACAGGGCGACGACGTCGTAACCGAAGTCCGTGAGTTCCTTGGCTCGGCCACACACAGCCTTGAGGGCGGCGAGGGACACCGGGCCATGGGTGGAGGGATCGGCGAACGGACGATGCTGGAACAGCGTGTTGTCGATACCCGGGGCGGAGGCAACGGCTTCGGCTGTGACCGAGCAGCGGTAGCCCCATCTGGCGAGGACGGAGATCGCCTCGGGCACTGGTATGCCCACCTGCCGTGCCCCGTAGGCCACGTCCATCAGGCTCAGAGGGGCGGCCGTGTGTGGCATGCCACAGTGACTGATGAGAGCAGTCTCAGCCGGCGAGGGCAACTGCCCTTCGTCGTCCGGGACAGGTGCCACCGCGTAGCCGAGCTCCTCCAGTCGGGCCGAGACGGACCGGACGGACTGGTGGAGATGGCGTGCCACCGCTGTCATGTAGAAGAGGGAGACCTCCTCATCCACCCAAGGGCGCTGGCCGTTGTACAGAAGGAGCGACCGGTCGTCCGCCGTGAGTTCGGGCCAATCCGTAACGACCGGGGGCAGCTGGAAGCCCAGTTCGGACAGGAACTCCGTCACGCGGAGCACCGTTGCGTCCGTGTCGTGGGCCACCGAAACCAGTTGGGCGCGGGAGATCCGCAGAGCCTCTTCCGGGGCCGGCATAACGCATGATGACCACAAGCTGTCGAGGATGCCCCGCTCCTCGTCGGTCCAGTGCTCCCGGACCGGGGGTTCCTCCGGCACGGTGAAGCCCAGTTCCCGCAGACGCTGCGCGGCTTGCGGAGTGGCGCAGGCGTGGTTGGCGGCACTGAAACTGACCTGGGTTGCCGAAAGCACCGAGCCTGGAGCCAACCAGCCCCACGGGTCGCCCAGTGGTCGCAGAAGCGGAAGATCCTCGTATTCGGCGCCAAACCCGGCCAAAGGCTCGACCTGGTATCCCAGAGCGGTGAGCCGGTCGGCGACCTCCACGGTCGGTCGCTCCGTGCCGAGGCTCAGGGTGAGGACCTCGTCGGTGCCGAGCGGCTGGGCGGGGTCGCGCCAATCGAAGAGGCAACTGAGGAGCAGCGCGGGATGCTGCTCGTACTCCCGCCCCAGCCAGTCCCGGTACGCCATGTCCCAACGTCTGTTCCGACCTCCGTTGAGCAGCATCAGGTCGGAGGGCCGGGCGCACACCTCGTCGGACGGGCACGGTTCCGGCAGCGACACCGGGCCGCCAAGGCCCGCGCGGTACAGCACTCGCAAGCGCCAAAGCAGCACATTCGGCGGCATGGTGCCGAAGAAGCGGGCAGCGTGGCGCCCGAACTGTTCCGGCAGGTAGCTGCCAGTCACCAAGGAGATCAGCTCGGTGTCGGGAAGAAAGTAGCCGACTTTGTGAAAGGGCACCGAGGCGTCCCTGATCCGCCACGTCAGTCCAGCCAGTTGAGCGTGCCGGGCCACGAGGTCGCCGAACCACGTCGCGGAGCGGCTGACGTGCGTCAGCCAGTCGAGGGTCGGCAGGGCAAGGTCCGGGCGGGTCAGACTCGACGCCGCAGCGGTGACGACAGTCCGGACATGATCGTGGTCGAAGGAGCGCACGTTCTTCCGATCGACGGTGAGGACCGGCGCATGCTCACCGTGCAGATTCAGGATGATGCCGTGAGGGAAGCCTGACACCGCCTGGAACGAGTGTTCGGACTCCGTCCCCAGGCCGTCTGACAGGACGATTCCTGGATGATCGATCCACCAGAGGTCGGGTGAGTCGGACGCGAGGCAGACAGGGTCCTTTACCGGTAGACCCGGCTTCCGTTTCGACTGTTCGAGCTCGAGTGCCGTCAGAGACAACTCCCCCGGCACCCACTCATGGCTCCGAGAGCCATGCACCGCCATCGTCCGATAAGGCGCCACCCACAGCAACCGCTGCAACGCCTCCACGCACGACACGCGCTTGCCCTGTCGCGACAGCAGCAACCGGACGGTCGTCCCCGGCTCGGTCCCCTCCCCGAGATCCTCGACCCGGAAAAGGTTCCCCGGTCCCGCGATTGTCACTTGCAGCAGGCGCCCGGGTCGGCCGTCGCGTCCCATACGGCACGTGCGGACCACGATCTCGTCGGCCAGCATGAAATAGCTCAGGACGCCGATGCCGAAACGGGAGTTGGGGTAAAGGCGGAGCTTGGGCTCGGGGAGCTCGCTCCATGCGACCTGCTCCTCGATGTACTCGGGGAGGTCGACGAAGCGGGTGCCGCCCTGGGAGAAGACGCTACCGAGTTCATTGATGCCCATGCCGATGCCGTTGTCGCGGCACTCCAGGTAGGGGCGGCCGTCGGAGCCCACGCCCTGGACGAAATCGATCCGGCCTTCGAAGGGAGTCGCGGCCTGTCCCGTGCGCTGGAGGTACTGGGTGCGGCAGTCCCGGTAGCGCAGCGCGTCCAGCGCGTTCTGGTACAGCTCCCGAACCGCGAGCTCCCGGTCGCCGTAGAGCTGTTCACCCATGAGGAGTTCTTGGACACGGTCCTCGGCGAGCTGGAAGCGGATGCCGTCGGAGAACTGGTCGGGGCTATTGCCGTCGAGACGTACCCGGCTGCCGTCGGCGTACGGCGGCAGCGCACCGAGTGCAGCCAGGGCCGGGTTGCCGCCGCGGTTGATCTCCCGGAGCAGGGCGTCGACGCGGGTGGCGTGTTCCCGTAGCGCGATCTGCACGGCCGGGTGGGTGCACATCGCGTTCAGGGACCGGCCCACACCGGAATGGCGCCAGTCGGAGCGGCGCACGGTGGTCAGGAGCTCGCCGAGATCGACGCTGTCGTAGATGCCGATGTGCTCCACGACGATCTCGGGCAGGTCGACGGGGTCCACAGCCATCGCGTAGGCCGCCTTGAGCAAGGCGGAGACCAGGGGCGTGCGCACCTCGTGCTCGTCGCCCGTGGCGGCCGCGATGACGTCGTGCTCTTCGTGGGACGTGCCACCCGCGGAACCGGCAACGCCCCGGCGCACGGAGAACGGTGTCGTGCGGTGCTCCTTCAGCAGCCGCATCAGGCGGTCCGCGGAGAGCGCGTCAGCCACCCAAGGGGGTTGGTCCGAGCCCCCCGCCACCTCGCCGAGAAGAGACTTGAGAGCCTCCGCGGCGTACAGCTCCGGCTGCTGGATCAGCCAGCGGTGGAACTGCCACCACCGGATCCGCTCCACGGAGCCGCGGGCCGTCGTCCGTTCGTGCAGGGTGAGCAGCCGGCGCTTCAAACGAGGGAAGCCCTGGCCGAACTTGCGGAAGCGGATGTGGTCCGGTCCTCCGGCGCACAGGTCCGCGCCGAGCACGCCCACCCGTTGTGCGGCTTCCTGGGCCCAGAAGGCCTGCTCGACCAGGGGCAGCAGGACGGCCAACGCGGCCTCGGACGGGGACAGGCGCTCGTCGTCGGCGAGCAGGCGAGTGAGGAAGCCCAGCCTGACGTGGGTGCGCTGGGCCAGTTCGGCGTCGTGCCAGGGATCGTCCCGCAGGGCGTGCGCGGCGCCCTCGTACGCTGTGGCCAGTCGTGCCGCCAGCGTCGCGCAGGCCTCCTGGAGGTGCTCCCGGGCGGGGCCGTCGGGGGTGCGCAGCCAGATGGGATGCCGTTCCGCTGAGCGGATCCAGGGGTGGGCCTCGGTGCGGCGGTCGGGGCCCGGCAGCAGCGGGAAGTCCTCCCCACCGGGGTCGGCCGCGGTCTCCGTGACGAGGGTGACCTGCTGGGGCGCACGGGTCTTGCCGTAGGCGCGGTGCAGTTCCTCGACCCGGGTCTGGATCCGCGCGGCGAACTCGTGCAGACGGAGGGCGTGGGGGTCCGCCGCGATCGTGTCGGCAAGGGCCCGGGAGAACAGACTGAACGACTCGCCCGGCTGTGTACCGGGGTCGAAACCCGGCCGGACCGTCTCCTTCTCGCCGACGAACAGCGCGAACTGGGGAGCTGTGCAGGCATGCACGTACGCCACCTTGCGCCGCAACGCGTTGGCGACCTTGCGCCGGGGCCAGGGCTGCACGCCGGGCGGTGCCGCCATGGTGTCGCGGTCGATGCCCTCGCGGCAGGCGTCGACGAGGAAGACGACATGGGCCGCGGCGGAGTCCTCCAGCTCCCGCTCCCAGCCGATCTCGATGCAGCTGTCCGCGAAGACTCCGACGTCGAACGTGGCGTCCTCAGGGATCAGGAAATCCTTGCCCTCGAAGTGCTGCCCGTGCCCGCTGAGCAAGACCAGCAGCGTGTCACCCTGGGCCGCGTCACGCAGGAAGGTCCG
Organism: Streptomyces sp. SID5643; assembly: GCF_009872555.1. Lineage (NCBI taxonomy): Bacteria > Bacillati > Actinomycetota > Actinomycetes > Kitasatosporales > Streptomycetaceae > Streptomyces > Streptomyces sp. SID5643. The sequence goes on along the minus strand of NZ_WWIC01000165.1, from coordinate 44,430 downwards.
GATCCGGCCGTTGACCGTGTTCGGGGTGATGCCGCGCTTGCTCTCGACGATCTCCGCCGACTGGAACCCGCGCTCGACCAGCGCGTCCCGGACCCGTTGCAGGTCGTCACGGACGAACGGCAGGTCCTGGATGCGTGGGTCGTCGTAATCGCTGGCTCCGATGAGCAGCGCCCTGTGCTGGGGCATACGCGGCCGGTCAGACGGGCCGGACCGTGGCGACCCCTGCGGGCGTGGTCGCCGCTGTGCTCCGGTTCGCCGCGCTGCCGCTCATGCCGTCCCCCTGCCCCTCGGCCGTTCGTCCGACAACTTTAGTTCACGGGGCGGTTCTTGCGTCCCTGGTTGAACGGTGTTCTCAGGGCCGCTTGAAGACGAGTGTGAGTCCCCGGGTGCCCTGCATCTGGCCGGTCCCGAGCAGCTGGATGCCGCCGCTCGCAGTGACCTGGAAGGACAGTTGGGCCTCGGCGAGCGGGAGGGTGCCTTCCCGAGCCGCGGCGTCCTCGAACAGCTGCTGGAGCGCGTCGACGGTCTCGGCGAGGTTCTTGCGCAGGGGGCCCAGCGGGACGGACCGCAGGGCCGGTTCGCCGCCTCCGTTGCGGAAGATGCCCATGGAGTCGTCGTCGCCCTCCTCGGTGACGGTGACCCAGAACGGCAGGCTCGGCTCGACGACCTCGGTCTCGCTGGTGTGGTCCATCCGTGTTCCCTCCCTGTGGCGCGGTGTGACCAACCCTAGGGCGCGGAACCAGGGCCGGAGGGCGAATCCTCTAGCAGTTGCAGTTCCGACCGCAGGTTGTAGCGGGCCGTGGCCTCCCACTCGGCGGCGCCGTGCGGGGTCCGGAACAGGCGGGGCAGGTCGAGGAGTTGGCGCAGGATCGCGGCGCGGCCCGCGCGGAAGGCGTCGCTGGGGACGAAGTGGTACTCCTCGCGGACGGCCGCGGTGTAGGCGGCGTACGCCGACGGGGGCGAGGCGAGGATCGCGAGGTCGGCGTCGCACAGGACCTGGCCGTCGGGGTCGTCGTCGGCCGGGTCGTGGGTGACGGTGAGCCGGACCAGGCGGGCCACCTCGGCGGTCTTCGCGTCCGGCACGCCGGCCTCGGCGAGGGCGCGTTCGGCGAGGCGGGCCGAGCGCTCCTCGTTCTCGGAGCGGTCGGGCAGGTAGACCGCGTCGTGGAACCAGGCGGCCAGCCGGACCACGTCCGGGTCGTGCGCGTACCGCTCCAGCTCGTCGACGCGGTCGAGGACCGCCGTCAGGTGCCCGACCGTGTGGTAGCGGCGCTGGGGCTCCTGCCAGCGGGTGAGCAGGGCATCGGCGTACGGCGCCGGGTCCGGGCCGCCGGCCGGGCCCCGGGCCGCTTCCAGGGTGCGGGCGAAGCGGGTGCGCAGCGAGTCGAGATCGGCCATGGGGGCATTCTCCCGCCGAGCGGGGTCGGGCACCTAGCGTGGGGGCATGACGACACCTGCTGATGTTCCTGACGTACGGGACCCCGAGCAGCCCGGGCGGCTGCTGACGATCGAGCGTGACGCGCTGATCCCGCTGCTGCGGGACCGCGCCGGGGAGGACTTCGCCCTGCCTGTTCCCGCGTGTCCGGGCTGGACGGTGCGGGACGTGCTGGCGCACTGCTCGGCCGCGCTGACCCGGGCGGCGGAGGGCAGGTTCGAGGAGGGCGTGTTCTCACCCGAGTCCAACGACCGGGACATCGCGGACCGGGCCGGCTGGAGCGACGCGCAGGTCCTCGACGAGCTGGAACGCGGCATGGGCGCGGCCGGGCCCGCGATCGCCGGGGCCGGCGGCAGGCTGGACGGCCTCGCCCTGGGGGAGTGGGTGCACGCCGCGGACGTCCGCGAGGCCCTCGGCCTGCCGGGAGCGTACGGCGGGGCCGGACTGCCGGACGCGCTCGCGCTGCTCGCCCGGATCACCCGCGAGCGGGGGCACGTGCCGCTGCACGCCGACCTCGACGACCTGGACGAGCCGCTGCGGCTGGGGGAGAGCGGCGGGGAGCGGCCCCCGGGCCGTTTCATCGGGGACGGGCCGACGCTCGTACGGCTGTACACGGGGCGGCCGGTCGACGGGGTGCCGGCGTTCGAGCTGGCCGGGGTGGAGGTGAAGGAGCTCAACATCTACGGCTGAGGCGGGCCTCCCGGGGCTCCGGGGGTGCCGGGGGCTTCGGAAGGCGTGGGAGTGGGCAGCGTAGTCTTTGATTGGACTAGACCTGTCGCATCCGTCAGGCGTCCGAACGCCGACGCCATGCCGACGAAGGGGCCCCATGAGCAAGCGTGCAGTCCTGGAGGTGATCGCCCTCGGCGTCGAGGACGCGGTCGCCGCCCAGGCGGGAGGCGCGGACCGCCTGGAACTGGTCACCGACATGGCGGCCGACGGGCTCACGCCGTCGGCCGCCACCGTCGCCGGGATCCGGCGTGCGGTCGACATCTCCCTGCGGGTGATGATCCGGTTGGCGGACGGGTTCGCGGCGGGGGATGCCGACCGGCTCGCCGGTACGGCCGTGGAGCTGCGGGAGGCCGGGGCCGAGGAGTTCGTGCTGGGGTTCCTCGACGCGGGCGGTGTGGTCGACCTGGCGGCGGTGGAGCGGGTCGTGGGGGTGCTGGACGGTTGCCCCTGGACATTCCACCGGGCCATCGACCGGGCCGCCGACCGGGACGCCCTGCGCAAGCAGCTGGACGGGATGCCGGGGCTGGACACGTACCTGACGGCCGGGGCTCCGGGTGGGGTCGACGAGGGGCTGCCCGTGCTGCTCGCCGAGGCCGGGCGGGCCGGGGAGCCCGGGTATGAACAGCAGTTGCTGGTGGGGGGCGGGCTGCGGCTGGAGCATGTGCCGGTGCTGCTGGAGGCCGGGGTGGGCGGGTTTCACATCGGCGGGGCGGCTCGGCCCCGGGGGTGGGACGAGCCGGTGTCCACCGAGGCGGTCGCGGCGTGGCGGGCGGCGGTGGACGGCGTCTGAGCAGTACTCAGCGTCGGGGGCTGCGGCAGGATGGGCGCGCAGCCCGACCCGACAGGGTCTCGTGCCGCCTTCAGCTTGTTCCTCGACCTGAGCGCAGTCGGGCGCGCAGGACTGCCACACCGTCCCCCTCAAGGTCGTCGCAGGCCGCTGCACGGCCTGCCATCCCCATCACCAGCGAGAGGGTCGGTCCCCGGAGCAGATCCCCTGAGCCGGTGCTGAACGGTCCATCAGTGGCCTCGACCCGCAAGCCCGCGATGGCGGTGTTGCTGGAGACGGTGAAATCGCGACCGGCGAAGAACCGCGCCACGGCGGTCGTCGTGGCCACGGGGGGCGTCCGCACGAGCCCCGACGGCCGACGGATGTCCTCGCTGTGGACGACGATTTCGCCCAGCCAGGCCGCAGTGTGTCCGGTCGGCCCGGCAGGCCCGGCGACGACTTCGCGAAAGCGCCGCAAGGTCTCTTCAGGTGTGGCACCACGGTGCTGTGCGAGTCGTCGGTCGTTGTGCAGACCGGAGTCGAACCGAGCGGCCAGCATGCTCAGCAGCCAGCGCCCGAACCTCGTGCGGGCACCCGCCGTCAGATGGGCCACGACCTCCTCGACGGTCCAGCGTTGACACAGTGATGCTTTCGCCCACTGCGCCTCGCTGAGCCCGACGAGGTCGTGAGCGAGCGCGGACCGCTCGACGTGGATCGCCCTTTCCAGGGCTTCCCGGGTTTCCAGCACGTGTGGTTCGGTCATGGGGCCTCCGGAGATCGGGTGTCCTCGATCAGACTCCTGCCGCCGCCCGGACTCATCGGCCGCACCCGTGTGAACGGGATGCAACGCATCAAGGACCTAAGCCAGTTGCTCCGGCAGCGGGGCCGTGTGGGTCACCGTCAGGCCCGAGACAGCCCTGGTCAGTGCCACGTACAGGCGGCGCAGGCCCGTGCGTTCGTCCGGTTCCGCGTCGACCACCGCCCGGGGGTCGTCCAGCACCACGTAGTCGTACTCCAGGCCCTTCGCCAGGGACGCCGGCACCAGGGTCAGGCGGGTGTCCCGGGTGGTCTCCTCGCCGGGGCCCAGGTAGGGGATGCCGGCCTCCGCCAGGGCCCCGGCCAGTTCGGGCACGCGGGCGTCCGCCGCGATCAGGCCGGTCGAGCCCTCGTGGCGCAGCGACCGCCGGCAGGCCTCGACCACGTCCTGGGAGCCGGAGACCTGCCGAATCTCGAAGTGGCCCGGGTTCTCGCGGATCGACACGACCGGGGTGAGGCCCGGGGCGATGTGCGGGAGCAGCCGGGAGGCGTAGGTGATGACGTCTGTCGGGACGCGGAAACCGGCCGTCAGTTCCTCCACATGGGCGTCCTGCTTGCCCAGGTGTGCCAGTGCCTCCTGCCAGCTCCGGGTCGCCCAGGGCGTCGTGCCCTGCGCGAGGTCGCCGAGGACGGTGGCGCTGCCGGTGGTGCAGCGGCGGCCGACCGCCCGGTACTGCATGGGGGAGAGGTCCTGCGCCTCGTCGAGGACGACGTGGCCGAGGGAGTGCGTGCGCTGGATCAGGTCGGTGGCCTCGTCGATCAGGACGGCGTCCGCGGGTGACCACGTGGCCGACTTCACGCTGCGCGCCGGCTTGGCCCACAGGATCGCCTTCTGCTCGTCCGCGTCGAGGATCCCCTCGGCGTGCACGGCGAGGAACTCCGCGTCCGACAGCAGCCGCAGCACCAGCTTGGCCGGGTCGACGGCCGGCCAGACCGCCTTGACCGCCGCCTTGACCGCGCTGTTGCGGGCGACCGCGTCCTGCACCCGGTCGTCCGGTGCCTCACCCGAGCGTTCCATCTGCACCAGCACGGCGTGCGCGATGCGCTGCGGCAGGGCCTCGCGGGCGGCGCCGTAGCGGATGTCGCGGTCGAGCAACTCGCGGACGAGCTCCTCCAGTTCGTACGCCGGGACCCGCCAGCGGCGGGATCCGCGCACGACCACGACCGGCTCGGTGGGCATCGTGACGTGCGCGTAGAGGGCCCTGCGCAGCACCCGCGCCAGCCGGGCGTCGCCCTTGACGACGGCGGCCGTCGCGTCGTCCGTGCCCTTGATCTCGACGTGGGCCACGAGGTCGTCGACGGTGGCCTGCTGGACGGCCAACTCGCCCAGCGCGGGCAGGACCTGCTCGATGTAGTGCAGGAAGGACCGGTTCGGTCCGACGACCAGCGTGCCGGTACGGGCGAGCCGCTCGCGGTGGGCGTAGAGGAGGTAGGCGACCCGGTGCAGGCCGACGGCGGTCTTCCCCGTGCCCGGGCCGCCCTGCACGCACACCGTGCCGGAGAGGCCGGAGCGGACGATCTCGTCCTGCTCGGGCTGGATCGTCGCGACGATGTCCCGCATCGGGCCGACACGCGGCCGCTCGATCTCCTGCTGGAGCAGTTTGCTGGTCCGGGCCGCCTCCCCCGGGTCGGACAGGTGCTCGTCCTCGTACGCCGTGAGGTCGCCGCCCGTGTAGCCGAAGCGGCGGCGCAGCGCGATGTCCATCGGGTCCTTCTTGGAGGCCCGGTAGAACGGCTGCGAGACCGGCGCGCGCCAGTCGATGACCATCGGGTCGCCGTCGTGGTCGTGCACATGGCGGCGACCGATGTAGAAGCGCTCACCCTCCGCGCCCTCCGCCTCCTCGGCGCCGGGTGCGTGCAGGTAGTCCAGGCGGCCGAAGAACAGCGGGGTGCCGCTGAGGTCGGCCAGCGCCTTGACGCGCTCCTCGATCTGGTGGGCCAGCGCCTCGGCGTTGACCCAGTTCGCGGTGACGTCGGTGATGTCGAGGGCCTCGACGCCCTCGCGCATGGCACGCAGGGCGGAACGGGACGCGGAGAGGTGGGAGCGCTCACGCGCGAGCGGGTCGTCGACGGGCGTGGACAAGGGGGTGCCTCCGGAGGGACCTGCTGAAGAGTGGGCGGTGAGATGCCGGCCGGTTTCCGTCCGGTCGGCGGCACTCCGTGAGGGAGGCGGGCAAGAGCGGAGATCTTAAGGGAACGGGGCGCCGGCCGCGAACGGTTTTCTCCGCCCCTTCTCTGCCGTCCTCCCTCCCCCATCCCCTAGGGGACAGGGCCCTCCTCCCTGAGGGGGCCGGGTCGGTCCACGGGCGTACGGGGACCACCGCACAGTTCGGTCCCGAGACCGACGCAGGCTTTACCGGCGAAAACGCACCATGGAGACATGAGCGCAGCAACCATCTCCCCCGCCCCGGCACCGGGCCGCCCGCCCGGCGCCACCGCCGTGGCAGGCAGCCACCGCCACCGTCTCGGCGATGCCCTGCGCGCCGTCAAGGTCTTCGCGGGCGCAGCCTTCGACGTCGTCGTCCTCGGTCAGTACGGAGAGGAAGTCGGCGTGGTCCGCCGCAAGTGAGCGGACCGGTCCGTCAGCTCTCCGCCAGCAGCTCGTCCGCGTCCATGATCCGGTACGCGTAGCCCTGCTCCGCCAGGAAGCGCTGGCGATGGGCCGCGAAGTCCTGGTCGATGGTGTCCCGGGCGACCACGGAGTAGAAGTGCGCCTGGTGGCCGTCGGACTTGGGGCGCAGCACCCGGCCGAGGCGCTGGGCCTCCTCCTGCCGGGAGCCGAAGGTGCCCGAGACCTGGATGGCGACCGTCGCCTCCGGCAGGTCGATCGAGAAGTTCGCGACCTTGGACACGACGAGCACGCTGATCTCGCCCTCGCGGAAGGCGTCGAAGAGCTTCTCCCGCTGCGCGTTCGACGTCTCGCCCTTGATCACGGGCGCGCCCAGATGCTCCCCCAGCTCGTCGAGCTGGTCGATGTACTGCCCGATGACGAGGATCTGCTGCCCGGCGAACCGCCGCACGATCGCCTCGGTCACCTTCCGCTTCGTCGCGGTCGTCGCACAGAAGCGGTACTTCTCCTCCGTCTCGGCCGTGGCGTACGCGAGCCGCTCGGAGTCGGTCAGATTGACCCGGACCTCCACGCAGTCGGCGGGCGCGATGTAGCCCTGCGCCTCGATCTCCTTCCACGGCGCGTCGAACCGCTTGGGGCCGATCAGGGAGAACACGTCCGACTCCCGGCCGTCCTCGCGGACCAGGGTGGCGGTCAGGCCGAGCCGCCGCCGCGCCTGGAGGTCGGCGGTGAACTTGAAGACCGGCGCGGGCAGCAGGTGCACCTCGTCGTAGACGATCAGCCCCCAGTCCCGCGAGTCGAACAGCTCCAGGTGCGGGTAGACGCCCTTCCGCCGGGTCGTCAGCACCTGGTAGGTCGCGATGGTGACCGGCCGGATCTCCTTGCGGGTGCCGCTGTACTCGCCGATCTCGTCCTCGGTCAGCGACGTCCGCTTCACCAGTTCGTGCTTCCACTGCCGGGCCGAGACGGTGTTGGTGACGAGGATCAGGGTGGTCGACTTCGCCTGCGCCATCGACCCGGCCCCGACCAGCGTCTTCCCGGCGCCGCAGGGCAGCACGACGACGCCCGAACCGCCGTGCCAGAAGTTCTCGACGGCCTGCTTCTGGTACGGCCGCAGCGCCCAGCCGTCCTCGGCCAGTTCGATCGCGTGCGCCTCGCCGTCGACGTACCCGGCGAGGTCCTCGGCGGGCCAGCCCAGCTTCAGCAGCGTCTGCTTGATCTGCCCGCGCTCGGAGGGGTGCACGACGACCGTGTCCGGGTCGATGCGGGCGCCGACCAGCGGCGTGATCCGCTTCGACCGCAGGATCTCCTCCAGCACCGGACGGTCGGTCGTGGTCAGCACCAGCCCGTGCGCCGGGTGCTTGGACAGGGTGAGACGGCCGTAGCGGTCCATCGTCTCGGCGATGTCCACGAGCAGCGCGTGCGGCACCGGGTAGCGGCTGTACTGCACGAGCGCGTCCACGACCTGCTCGGCGTCGTGCCCCGCCGCGCGGGCGTTCCACAGGCCCAGCGGGGTCACGCGGTAGGTGTGGATGTGCTCCGGCGCCCGCTCCAGTTCCGCGAACGGGGCGATGGCCCGGCGGCAGTCGTCGGCCTGCTCGTGGTCGACTTCCAGGAGCAGGGTCTTGTCGGACTGGACGATCAGCGGACCATTCACGCGCGGCACCCTTTCTGCGGCCGGAGGACTCGGACGGCTCGACAGCGCGACGCCTCGGCCAAACGTCCAGTGTGCCTGATCGACCGCGTCAGGTGGTGTGATCTGCGCGTCCGGTCGTACTGAATGCCTATTCATCCCAACGTGTGGTGTGAATTCAGTTTTTCCGGTGCGGCCCCGAAGAATGGCGCAGGTGCAGAACCCGACGACCACCACGCTCGGATACGCCCTGTTCGCCACCCGCTGGCTCCAGGCCCCGCTGTACTTCGGGCTGGTGGCCGCCCAGGGCGTCTACGTCTACAAGTTCTTCAAGGAGCTCTGGACCTTAATCCTCATGTGCGTGAGCGGGCACGCCACCGAGACGTACGTGATGCTCGCGGTGCTCAAACTGGTCGACGTCGTCATGATCGCCAACCTGCTGATCATGGTGATCGTCGGCGGCTACGAGACGTTCGTCTCGCGCATCGGCCTCCAGGGCCACCGTGACCAGCCGGAATGGCTCTCGCACGTCAACTCCAACGTGCTGAAGGTCAAGCTCGCCACGGCGATCGTGGGCATCTCCTCCGTTCACCTGCTCCAGATGTTCGTGGACGTCCACCACACCTCCCGGCACGCCCTGCTGTGGGGGACGGTGATCCACATGGCGTTCATCGCCTCGGCCGCGATCCTCGCCTACATGTCCGGCCCGATGGTCGCCCACACCGACCGCGGCCACGCCGACCGCGCACCGGCCGCGCCCGCGCAGGCTTCCGACCACGCGAGCCGGCAGCAGGCGGAGCCGGAATCGGCGACGCTCCCGACCGCCGCCGCCATCCCCCCACAACCCGCCCCCGACACCGACGCCGAAGCCCGGATCCGTGCCGCCGGGTTCCCGGCGCGCAAGGTGCTGGAGGAGTTCGACCAGCAGTATCCCCGCGGCCTCGACCGGGAGGTCCTCGCACGGCTCGGCAAGGCGGACTTCGTCGACGCCCGGCGGAACGTGGTCTTCGTCGGGCCGCCCGGCACCGGCAAGACCCACCTGGCCGTCGCCCTGGGCGTGCGGGCCTGTCAGGCCGGGCACCGGGTGCTGTTCGCGACCGCCGCCGAGTGGGCCGCCCGGCTCGCAGGCGCCCGGGCCGCCGGCCGGCTCGACGCGGAACTGGCCGCTCTCGACGATCACCCCCTCCTGATCGTCGACGAGGTCGGTTACACGCCCCTCGACGCGGCGACGGCGGGCCTGTTCTTCCAGCTCGTCGCCCACCGCTACGAGCGGGCCTCGCTGATCGTGACCAGCGACCGCCCGCTCGGCCGCTGGGACGAGGTCTTCGGCCCGTCCGCCCCGGCACTGACCGACCGCCTCGCCCATCACGCCGAGATCGTGCGGCTGGACGGCGACAGCTACCGGACGCGCCGCGCTACTTCAGCGTGGGCAGACTGACGTTCTGCACCAGCGGACCTTCGATGGAGACCCCCTCGGTGACCAGCGGTTCCACCGCGGTGACCGGCAGGGGCAGGGGCGGGGGAGACGCCGCGGCGGCGGGGGGCGCGAGCACCCCCACGAGCACGACGGCACAGACGGCGACGGCGGGCAGGTTCTCACGCATGAGGACGGCAGGGCCTTTCCGGGACCGAGGGACGGGGGACCGCACCGCGAGCCGGTCCTGAGCGCCTGGACCGGCCCGGCGGGTGCGCGGCAGGGGATCAGATCTGCGGTGTCTCCAGGACGAGGCCGGCGACATCGATGCTCACCGCGGAGGCCGGGGTGGCGAGCCCCCCGAACGTCATCAGGGCGGCGGTGGCGAGGACGGCGGCGACACGACGGACAACGCGCATGCGGGGGACTTCCTTTCGGCGAAGCTCACAGGACACCCGGTGGCTGCCCCCGCGCACCCGGCGTGATGCGGCCCGCCCGGGAAGGTAGCCCGAGCGTGGGACATCCCCGGCGTGGCGTGCATGAACGCCCGCCTGCACCCGAACGGGTGACGCGGGCCACCGCCCCCCGGCGGGCCCCGTCAGCCCGCGTCGTCGGCGAGCTCCGCGACCCCGGTGATCCGGTGCAGCGGATACGTGCGGACCTCGTCCGCGGTGTGGTCGTACGCCGTGACGAAACCGCCCTCGACCCGGACCGGCGCGATGACCCGCTGACTGGCGGACCCCTCGGCGTTGACGTAGCCGATCCACAGGGCCTCGCCGGTGAGGACGGCGGCCTGCATGGTCGCCAGGGTCTCGGCGGCGCCGGTGCGGGGCAGCTCGCCGTTGCCCGCCGGGGCCGAGCCGGGCTTGCGCGGGGTGGTGGAGGCGAGGTCGCCGGCCCGGATGGCGCGCAGCGCCGCCGCCAGGAGGGTGTCGTCGGGGACCGGCGGGCCGTCCGGGACCGGCTCGGGCGCGGCGCGGGGCGGGGTGCGGTGGGCCAGGGCGCGGGTGATCAGCACATCGCCCTCGGCGGACTCGGCGGCCGGCGCGAACCCCATCGCCCGCAGGCCGTCCAGCAGCCCCGCCGGGTCGGCCTGCGCGGCCAGCACGGTGGGCGCGAGCCGGCGCAGCCCGAGTCCGGCGGCCCGCTTGTCGGCGAGGATCTCGCTGAGCACCGCGTCGTCGTCGCAGCGCACGTACGCCGACGCCGCGCCGACCCGGAGGTGCCCGTGCCGGCGGGCCACGTCGTCGATCAGGTAGGCCAGCGGCTGAGGCACCGGCGTGCGGGAGTGCGCGGCGAGGAAGGCGTGCAGGTCGGAGGCGGTCTGCCCGGCGTCCAGCGCCCGCCGCACCGAGCCGGGCGTGAACCGGTAGACGGTCGCCCCGCCCTTGGACTCGACGTCCGCCAGCACCCCCAGCATGTCCGCGAGCGGTCGTTGCAGGGGACCGGGCGCCACGGCCGTCAGGTCGGCCTGGAGCAGCACGTGGTCCAGCGGCTCGGGCAGCAGCGGCGCGAGCAGCCGGGCCGCGGCGGCCGAGGCGACGGCCTGCTCGGCGGGGGAGAGGGGAGCGAGCGGGGCGGGGCGGTGATGGTGGTGGACGGGCAGCTTGTCCCCCGGGCCGGAGGGCTCCCCCTCGGGGCCCGGCGCGGGAGCCGGGGGCGCGCCCAGCAGCGCCCGGCCCTGGGCCGACAGTGCGCCCCGGCCCGTGACGCCCAGCTGCTCCGCCTCGGACAGGGCCCACTCGGCGAGCCGGCCGCGCGGGTCGTCCTCGCGCCGGTCGCCGCGCAGGGGCCGCTCCCAGCGCAGCCGGGCCAGCACCGTCCCGGCGGCCGGAGCGGCGCCCTCCGGCAGCTCGGCCAGCAGCGCCAGCACCCGGTGCCGTACCTCGGGCGCCGCCGAGCGGTCCAGGCCCGGACCGAGCGCCGACAACGTACGGTCCTTGGCGTCCCGCCCGCCCACCAGACCGGCCGTGCGGGTCGCCGCGAGCCAGGCCGTGACCAGCCGCGACCAGCGCTCGGCGGGCGGCTGCTCCCGCCACTCGTCGTACGCCGGGGTCGCCGCGAACCGCTCGTCGGCCTCGCCGTCCGAGGCGATCAGGCCCGCCGCGTACGCCAGCTCCACCCAGAAGGCGGCGGCCGGCTCGGGCACGTCCAGGGCGACCGCCGTCCGCTTCAGGTCCCGCACGCTCAGCCCGCCGGCCCGCAGCACCGCAGGCCCGCCCTCGTCCCAGTCCTTCAACAGCTCCTCGACGGTCGCGAGCGCGGTGTGCGCCTGCCCGGCCGCGGCGCTGTCCACAACCTGTGGACGGTGGACGGCGGCCGCCTCCACGACCGGCGGCACGGGCTCGGGCGCCCGGTGCGCCAGGCCCCGCCGCAGGTGCAGGGCGACCTCGCGCGGCAGGACGACCGTCCCGGGCGCCGTCGGCAGCAGCAGTCCGCGGTCCAGCAACCAGCGCAGCCGGGGCGCCGGATCGTGCGTGACCTGCCCGTACGGCGGCCCCCACACGAGACGGTCCAGCACCTCGACGGAGTCGGCCGGCGCGTCGGCGAGCAGCGCGGCCATCCGGGCCCGGTCCGTGAACAGCCCGGCCAGGGCGGTCACCGCGGAGACCGAGTCGTGCGTCGAGGCCAGCCCGGCGGCCGTGACGATCTCCTGGATCCGGCCCGGTGACATCCCGGCGGTGGCCTCCTGGACCGTCGGCCCGAGCCCGGTCGGCGAGGGGTGCTGCGGCGAGGGGGCCAGCAGCTCACGCGCCGTGCGGACCAGCCGCAGCCGGTCGTCGTCGCCCCACACCAGGGCCTGCTCGCGCAGCAGGCCGACGGCGTGCGGCAGGGCGGCGACCACGGCCGGGTCGGGGTCGTCCCCGGCCATGAGCCCGAGCAGTTCGCCGTAGGGCGCCGGGTCCGCCGCCACGGCCAGCGCCTCCGCCGTCTGCAACGCGAACCGGTCCAGCCGCTCCAGGGCCCGCACGACCGAGGCGCGGGTGCCGGCGCGGGTCGCGAGCTGGGTGAGGTCGGTGGGGACGGGCGTGATGAGATCCGGGCGGCTGCGCAGGAGCGTGCCCAGCGCGGCGTCGCCCCGCGCGCGGAGCGCTTCCGCGAGGGAGCGGGGGGCCGGGGGCCTGTCCTCGGTGCTCATCCGGTCCACGGTAGCGGGTCGTCCACGGCGGCCGGGCCGACTGTGAGCGGCCTCGCCCCCCGAACGCGGGACGGGCTTTTGGCCGCCCCGCCGGTCCTCGCGGTACCGTCGTCCGACGGCGTCACGCAACGCACCCGCCCCGGAGGGGACTTCGTGGGGATTGAGAGCGACCAGGTCGTTTACGAGTATCTGAGCCGCGTCGGCGACGTGGCCCAGCAGCGGCAGTTGTCGTCGGCGACCCGTATGCGACTGGTCGCGGACCTGCGCAACGAGATCGACAGACGCCGTGCGAAGGCCACCGTCGACTCGCCCGCCGCCGTCCGCCGCATCCTGTCCCGGCTGGGCAGCCCCGACGACATCGTGACCGCAGCGGCGGGCGGCACCGGCGGTGAGCCGCACGGCGCCGCTCCCGCCTCCGTGCCCGTGCAGCGCGAGGCCGACCCACAGGAGCGGGCCAAGGGCGTCATGCGGCGCGTCGTACCGCGCCCCCGCCCGGCACGGTCCGCCGAGGAGCCGCAGCCCGCGCCCTCCGACGGCGCGGCCCCGCCGCATCTGGCCGCCGGGCACGAGCTGGGCGACAGTACGCTCCAGCCGGACTGGTGGCGGGTGGACAGCAGCCCCTTCGGCGTGGGCGACGAGGTGCCGGGCTTCGTGGGAGGCGTGGAGCTGCCGGAACTGCTGAAGCCCCCGGCGCCGCGGAAGGCGGTGAAGGAGAAGCCGGACGCCGAGGAAGCGGAGCCGGTCGTCGAGGCTGTGGAGGTGGCCGGCACGGGGGGCCGCCGCCGTCTCCCGCGCCTGTCCGCCGGGAACTGGAGCAACCCGCTCCTCCTGGTCGCCGCGGGCCTGCTCGTCGCCGGTGCCGTGCTCGGCAACTGGTTCGTCCTCCTGCTCGGCTGGCTCATGGCCTACGCGTCCCGCCGCCTGACCCAGGCCGAGACGAAGTGGGCGGTCGTGATCCTGCCGGGCCTCTCGGTGGCCGGGGGCCTGGTGTGGCTGTGGGGCCGGATGAACGGCCGCTGGGGCGATCCGATCGCCGAGGGGCACATGAACGCCGCGGTGGCCCAGACCTGGCCCTGGGTGGTGCGGGGCGCGGCGGTGGCGTCGGCCCTGTTCCTGGTGTGGCGTTCACAGCGCTCGCGCTAGACCTGTTCCTGGTGCGGTTTCGCAGCGCTCGCGCTGGCCCGCCACCGCCGGACGCGGACATCTGCCGTTCACACCGCCTGGGCACAATGGCCCATATGGCACTCACCGTCGGCTTCGACCTCGACATGACCCTCATCGACTCCCGGCCCGGCATCCGCGCCTGCTACCAGGCGCTGTCCGAGCGGACGGGGACCTACATCGACGCCGACCTGGCCGTGACGCGGCTCGGGCCGCCGCTGGCGGAGGAGCTGGTCAACTGGTTCCCGGCCGAGGAGGTCGCGGCCGTCGCCGACCTGTACCGGGCGATGTACCCCGCCATCGCCATCACCGCGACCCCGGCGATGACCGGCGCCCGCGAGGCCATCGCGGCCGTACGGGAGGCCGGCGGACGCGCGATAGTCGTCACCGCCAAGTACGAGCCCAACGCCAAACTGCACCTCGCCCACCTGCGCATCGAGCCCGACGCGGTCATCGGCGACCTGTGGGCCGAGCAGAAGGCACAGGCGCTGCGCGAGCACGACGCGGGCGTCTACGTCGGCGACCACGTCGGGGACGTGCGCGGCGCCCGGACCGCCGGGGCGCTCGCGGTCGCGGTGGCGACCGGTCCCTGCTCCGCGGCGGAACTGCGCGCGGCGGGCGCGGACGTGGTTCTCACCGACCTGACCGAATTCCCGCGGTGGCTTTCGGACTACCGTCCCGCGCGCGCCTGACGACGGCCCGCCGCGACGGAACGCAGCACCCCCGCGCCGGCCATCAGGAATCCGACCGCCATGAGCATGCTCAATCCGAACATGTACGTCGGAAAGGGCGACGTCCCGAGGAACAACGGGGCGACCGTGACCAGTGTGGCCAGGGCACCGATGAAGAAGACGACGGCTCCGGCACGGACCAGGCGGTCACCGGGAGCGGCGGAATTCGTTTGGGTTTTGTCACGCACCCGACCAGGGTAGTTCCCAGCGCGAAGGAACAACCGGGTGACGTCTTGTCACCGGCTGCAAGAGCATTAGCCTGGGTACCGGCGGGTCTGTACGACCCGCCCGAGTGCTATCAAGAGCCGTTTCCAGAAGCAGTTTTCCGACGAGTACGAGGACGAGGACAGACGTGCCTACCGGCAAGGTCAAGTGGTTCAACAGCGAGAAGGGCTTCGGCTTTCTCTCCCGCGACGACGGCGGTGACGTCTTCGTCCATTCCTCCGTCCTGCCCGCCGGAGTCGACACGCTCAAGCCCGGTCAGCGCGTGGAGTTCGGCGTCGTCGCCGGACAGCGCGGCGACCAGGCACTGTCCCTGGCGATCCTGGACCCGACCCCGTCCGTCGCCGCCGCGACCCGCAAGAAGCCCGACGAGCTGGCCTCGATCGTCCAGGACCTGACGACGCTCCTGGAGAACATCACGCCCATGCTGGAGCGGGGCCGCTACCCCGAGAAGACCGCCGGCAAGAAGATCGCGGGCCTGCTGCGCGCGGTCGCCGACCAGCTGGACGTCTGAAACCTTCAGGGGAAACGCAGCGCGTCCGGGCCGAGGGGCGGTACGAGCCCTTCGGCCGCCGCGCGGGTGAGCAGCCCACGCACGGCCGCGTAGCCGTCCTCGCCGAGGTCGGCGGTGAACTCGTTGACGTACAGTCCGATGTGCTGGTCGGCGACGGCCGGGTCCATCTCCTGGGCGTGTTCCATGACGTACGGGCGGGACACCTCGGGGTCGTCCCAGGCGGCGCGCACGGACGTGCGGACGGAGTCGGCGAGCAGCCGCAGCTTCTGCTCGCCCAGCGACCGCTTGGCGATGATCGCGCCCAGCGGGATCGGCAGCCCGGTGGTGTTCTCCCAGTGCTCGCCCATGTCGGCGAGCTTGTGCAGCCCGTAGGTGCGGTACGTGAAGCGCGCCTCGTGGATGACGAGACCCGCGTCGACCTTGCCGTCCCGCACGGCCGGCATGATCTCGTGGAACGGCATCACGACGATCTCGCCCACTCCGTCGGCCACGGTGTCCGCGGCCCACAGCCGGAACAGCAGGTAGGCGGTCGACTTCTCGCTCGGCACCGCGACGGTCCGGCCGGCGAGCTCGGTGCCCGCCTCCCGCGTCAGCACCAGCGGCCCGCAGCCCCGCCCCAGCGCGCCCCCGCAGGGCAGCAGGGCGTAGTCGTCGAGGACGTAGGGCAGCACCGCGTAGGACACCTTCAGCACGTCGAACTCGCCGCGCTCGGCCATGCCGTTGGTGACGTCGATGTCGGCGAAGGTCACGTCGAGGGCGGGGGCACCCGGCACGCGGTCATGGGCCAGGGCGTCGAAGACGAACGTGTCGTTCGGGCAGGGCGAGTAGGCGATCTGCAGCTGCTCAACTGTCATGCCGGTTCCAACTCTCCAGGACGGGCGTGAGCTTCCCGAACCCGTCGGTCAAGGCTGCCAGGGCCTCCGGGATGCGCCAGGCGGCGCGGTCCCTCGGCCCGACGGGATTGGAGATCGCCCGGATCTCCAGCACGGGCACCCCCTGCGCGGCGGCGGCCTCGGCCACCCCGAAGCCCTCCATGGCCTCGGCGAGGGCGGTGGGGTGCCGCTCCCGCAGCGCGGCGGCCCGGGCGGCCGTTCCGGTGACGGTCGACACCGTGAGCACGGCCCCGGTCAGGGCCCCGGTGGCGTCGGCGGCCCGCCGTACGAGATCCGCGGGCGGATGGTGCCTGACGGTGCCGAAACCGAGCTCGGTGACCGGCACGAAACCGTCCTCGGTCTCCGCGCCCAGATCGGCGGCGACGATCCCGTCGGCGACGACGAGCGACCCCACCGGCGCCTCGGGCTGGAACCCGCCCCCGATCCCGGCGGACACGACGAGACCGTAGGGCTCGCCCCGCAGGGCGGCGGCGGTGAGCGCGGAGGCGGTGGAGGCAGCCGCGAGAGCGGGCCCGACACCGACGGCGATCACCTCGATGCCGGTGTCACCGGGGCAGGCCCTGGCCACCGCGTCCCGCTCCACGGGAACGGCGGAGGCGACCAGCACCCGGCCGAGCCCAGCGGCAGCGATCAGGCGTCCTTCTTGAGCTTGAAGTTCCAGAGGCCCGACGCGTCCTTGTCGCCCTCCTTGATGGAGACGAGCGTCGAGTTGCCCTGCGCGCCGTACTGGGCGTTGAAGAACACGCTGCCCGGGATCGTGCGGTAGGTCTTCGTGCTGGAGTCGGTCAGCGGCTGACCGTTCATCAGGATCGTCCAGCCCTTGTCGGCGATCTCGGGGTCGACACCGAAGCGCACGGTCTCGTCGGGGTCGACGGAGATGCTCTTGATGCCCTTGTCCTTCAGGCACCCGGCGAGGTCGGACTGCTTGAGGGTTCCGCCCTCGCCGCCACAGGTGGCCTCGGAGTTCACCGAGTCGCTGCCCACGGTGACCGTGGCCATCGGCGTCGGCTTGTCACAGGCCGACAGGACGAGCAGTCCGGCGGATACGACGCCGGCGACGGCGACGGCGCGGCGGCGTCGCACAACGGATTGCAACGTGTTCATGGGCGAAGGCTATCGGGCCCGCGGGTCGCACCGCCCACGCGGGGTACGGCAGCCTCACAGATCCATCAGAAGGGCCCTACGCCACGCGGGCCCGCCCCGTGCCCCCGCGCCGGGCCGAGCCGAGCAGCCCCCGGACGGTCGTCAGCCACCCGGTGCCGACGATCGCGGCGCCCACCGCCAGCCCGGCCGTGCCGTTCAGCGGCATCACGATGCCGACCGCCCCGCCCAGCACCCAGGACATCTGCAGCAGCGTCTCGGAGCGCGCGAAGGCCGACGTCCGGACCGGTTCGGGCACGTCACGCTGGATCAGCGCGTCCAGGGAGAGCTTGGCCAGGGCCTGGGCGAACCCGGCGACGGCGGCCAGCGCGGCCACCAGGACCGCGCTGAAGAACACCGCGGCCGTGATCGCCGCGCCCGCGACGCACGCCACGACGGTCACGATGATGATCTCCGGCGCCCGGGAGCGCAGCCACGCCCCGACGGCCGTGCCGAGCGCGTTGCCCACGCCCGCCGAGACGGCCACTATCCCCAGCGACACCGCGGCGCTCTGGCCGGAGACCGGGTGCTCGCGCAGCAGGAAGGCCAGGAAGAAGATCAGGAACCCGGTCAGGCAGCGGATGGCGGCGTTGGCGGCCAGGGCGTGGGTGACGGCCGGGCCGACCGTGCGCAGCCCGGGGCGCTTGACCGGCTGCCGGTGCGGGCCGTGCAGGTGCTGCTCGTCCGCCGCCAGCAGGGCGCGGTCCTCGCCCTTGGCGGAGTCGACCTTCGGCGGCAGCGTGAACGACAGGACCGTCCCCGCGACGAACAGCACGAAGGCGCCGTACAGGGGGTAGCGCGGCCCGATCTGCTGGAGCCCGGCGCCGATGG
The DNA here is from genome assembly GCF_009872555.1 of Streptomyces sp. SID5643. Classification (NCBI taxonomy): domain Bacteria; kingdom Bacillati; phylum Actinomycetota; class Actinomycetes; order Kitasatosporales; family Streptomycetaceae; genus Streptomyces; species Streptomyces sp. SID5643. Next base: position 26,437 of record NZ_WWIC01000165.1, on the reverse strand, counting down.
GTGCGGCGATGCCGGTGGCGAGCAGACCGCCGAGGGTGACGCGCGAGTTGGCCTTCACCAGGGAGAAGCGCGGTGGCAGCAGCCGGGGCACGACGGCGCTTCTGACCACGCCGTACGCCTTCGACGAGACGAGGACGCCGAGCGCGGCCGGGTACAGCTCCAGGCCGCCGCTGACGACCGCGCCGGACAGGACGAGCGCGAGCAGCGCCCGGGCCAGCATCGCGCCGGCCATCGCGGCGCGGCGGCCGTGCGGGACCCGGTCGAGGAGGGGGCCGACCACGGGCGCGAGGAGGGTGAAGGGCGCCATGGTGATGGCGAGGTACAGGGCGACGCGGCCGCGGGCCTCGTCGGTGGGCACGGAGAAGAAGACGGTGGAGGCGAGGGCGACGGTGATCATGACGTCACCGGCGCCGTTCACGCCGTGCAGTTCGATCAGCTTGCCGAGGCCGGACTCGCCGGCGCCGTGCGCGTGGGTCGCCTTGCGGATGCCGCGGGCGGTGCCGGTCACGGGGAAGTGCAGGGCACGGCCGACCGCCCGGAGGGAGCCGCCCACACGGCCCGTTCCGTTCGGTCGGCTGCTTCCCTTGACCCCTTTCGACCCACCGGTCCCGGTGGCGCCCGGGGGTGTCTTCGCGGCTGCCACGTCGTCATAGTGCCCCGATAAGGCTCTGGGTAGTGCCATTACCGCTCGTATAGGGCCTGTGGGGTGACTGTCCGGGGCGCCGGCTCGCGGTCCGGTGGACGGCGCAACAGGACCGTCGGTGTACGCGACGTGGGGCGGAAGGGTAGCGTGCGTATCTCAGCCATCCCGCAAAATGGATGAAGGATGTCGACGCGGTCCCCCGGTCCGCTCCGTCCGCCCCCGCGCTGGGAGTGGCGCACTCGTGAGACGGCGTATGGAGAGAAGCGATACCTGTGAGCGCAGCGACAACGCGAAGCCGCACCCCTGACCGCCTGTGCGCCGAGGCCGTCGACCTCGCACGCGCCGCAGCCGAGGAGGCCGCCGCGCCGGGAATCGTCGGGGAACACGTGGGCGTGGTCTCCGAGGGCGACCGCGTGGTCACCCACTTCTTCCAGTGCATGGAGCTCGGCTACCGCGGCTGGCGCTGGGCCGTGACCGTGGCCAGGGCGTCCCGCGCGAAGATCGTCACGGTGGACGAGGCGGCCCTGCTGCCCGGCCCGGACGCGGTGCTGGCCCCCGAGTGGGTGCCGTGGAGCGAGCGGCTGCGTCCCGGCGACATGGGGCCGGGCGACCTGCTCCCCACCGACGCCGAGGACCTGCGGCTGGAGCCGGGCTACACGGGCGAGGACGAACCGGCACCCAAGTCGCCCGTGTCGCACGAGATGGCCGACCTGGTGGAGGCGGAGGACGCGGACCTCACCGCGGTCCCCCCGTCCGGCTTCACGGTCGCCCCCTCCCGCGGCTCGATCCCGGCGGTCGCCGAGGAACTGGGCATGCGCCGGGCCCGCGTCCTGTCCCGCTACGGCCTGCACACCGCGGCCGACCGCTGGGAGGAGGCGTTCGGCCCCAAGACGCCCATGGCCCAGTCGGCCCCCGCCGCCTGCGTCAGCTGCGGCTTCCTCGTCCCCATCGGTGGCTCCCTCGGCCAGGCCTTCGGCGCCTGCGCCAACGAGTTCTCCCCGGCCGACGGCCGCCTGGTCTCCCTCGCCTACGGCTGCGGCGGCCACTCCGAGGCCGCCGTCATGCCCCGCCCGCCCCAGCCGGCCGCCCCGGTCATCGACGAGACCCGCGTCGACCCGTTCCCCCTGCGCCCCTCCCCGGACTCGGGCTCGGTGACCCCGACGGCGGACCAGGACACCGAGGAACTCGGGCACTCGTAGCCCACCGGGGCCCGGCCCGGCCGGGGCCCGGTCGTCCGGGCCGGGGAGGCGCACGGAGGGTGCTTCTCAGGCGGTACCTTCATCCTCACGTCCACGAGGAGAAGGAACGGAACGTGAGCAGCAAGTTCGTGCGGCCCGCCGCCGAGGGGGCCGATCCGTTCGGTACCGCCCGTCTGCGGCGCGGTGTCCTCGACGCCTGGGCCACCAGCCCCGCCCGGTTCCGTGAGGACGCCAACGCCGAGGAGGACCTCGTCCTCGGCGGCTACCGCGACCGGCTCGTCGTGGAACTCGCCCAGAACGCCGCCGACGCCGCGGCCCGGGCCGGGGTGCCGGGGCGGCTGCGGCTCACCCTGCGCGACGGGGTGCTCGTCGCCGCCAACACCGGCGCGCCGCTGGACGCGGCCGGGGTCGAGTCGCTGTCCACGCTGCGGGCGTCCGCCAAGCGGGACACGCGGGACACGTCCTCCGTGGGGCGGTTCGGTGTCGGCTTCGCCGCCGTGCTCTCCGTCACCGACGAGCCCGCCGTCGTCGGCCGGCACGGCGGTGTGCGGTGGTCGCTCGCCGAGGCCAGGGCACTGGCCGCCGAGACCGCCCGGCACAGCCCCGGCCTCGGGGACGAGGTCCGGCGGCGCGACGGCCACGTCCCCCTGCTGCGGCTGCCGTACGCCGCCGAGGGCACCGCCCCCGCCCCGTACGACACCGCCGTCATCCTGCCGCTGCGGGACGCGGCCGCCGCCGATCTCGCCGAGCGGCTCCTGCGGGCCGTCGACGACGCCCTGCTGCTCACCCTCCCCGGACTCGAAGAGCTCGTCGTCGAGATCGGCGGGGAGAGCCCGCGGTCCCTCACCCGCCGCACCGACGGTGCCTTCACCGTCGTCGACGACTCCGCCCACGGCGTCACCCACTGGCGCACCGCCGCCGCCCACGGCCCCCTCACCCCCGACCTCCTCGCCGACCGGCCCGTCGAGGAGCGGCTGCGGCCCCACTGGGCCGTCACCTGGGCCGTGCCCGTAGACAGCGACGGCAGCCCGGTCAGGCCCCGCACCAGCGCGGTCGTGCACGCCCCCACCCCGAGCGACGAACCGCTCGGCGTCCCGGCCCTGCTGATCGCCTCGTTCCCGCTGGACTCCACCCGCCGGCACGCCGCCCCCGGCCCGCTGACCGACTTCCTCGTCCAGCGCGCGGCCGACTCCTACGCGGGACTCCTCGGCGCCTGGCGGCCGGTCACCACCGGGATCATCGACCTCGTGCCCGGCCCGCTCGGCAGGGGCGAACTGGACGGCGCCCTGCGGCAGGCGATCCTGGAGCGCCTGCCGCGCACCGCGTTTCTCCCGCCCGCCGTCGAGCCCCACGCGGAGGACGGCGACGAGGTGCCCGAGTCGCTGCGGCCGCGGGACGCCGAGGTCGTCGAGGGCGCGGGCGCGGACACCGTGCGGGTGCTCGCCGAGGTGCTGCCCACCCTCCTGCCCGCCGGGCTGGAACGCCGCGCCGAGCTGCGCTCCCTGGGCGTCGCCCGCGTCCCGCTGACCGACGCGATCGACCGCCTGGCCGGACTGGAGAAGGACCCCGGCTGGTGGCGGCGGCTCTACGACAGCCTGGCCGGGATCGACCCGGACCGCCTGTCGGGGCTCCCGGTCCCGCTGGCCGACGGCAGGACGACCATCGGGCCCCGGCAGGTCCTGCTGCCCGGCGCGGAGGCCGGCCGAACCGACCCCGAGGTGCTGGCCCGGCTCGGCCTCAAGGTCGCCCACCCGGACGCCGTCCACCCCCTGCTGGAGAAGCTCGGCGCCCTGCCCGCGACCCCGCGGGCCGTCCTCACCACCCCGCAGGTCCGGGCCGCCGTCGCCGCGTCCCTGGACGACGACGGCGGGGTGAACTGGGAGGAGGACTCCCTGGACGCCGAGGAACTGGCCGACACCGTGCTCGCCCTGGTGCGGGACGCCGCTCTGGAGCCCGGTGACGAGCCCTGGCTCGGCGCGCTCGCCCTGCCCGACGAGGACGGCGAACCGGCCCCGGCCTGCGAACTCGTCTTTCCCGGCGGCCCGTTCGCCCAGGTCATGCGCGAGGGTGAACTCGCCTCCGTGGACGCGGAGCTGGCCGGGAAGTGGGGCGAGCAGCCGCTGGCCGCCTGCGGTGTCCTGGTGGACTTCGCGGTTGTCCGCGCCACCGACGTCGTCCTCGACCCGGACGAACTGGAGCCCCGCGAGGGCGACTTCGCCGAGCCGGACGACGCGGGACTGCTGGACGCGGTCGACGTGTGGTGCGAGGACGTCCTCGACCGCTTCCCGGACAGCCCGGTGCCGCCGGTCGCCACCGAGATCATCGCTGTCCGGGACCTGGACCTCGTCGACGAGGACAAGTGGGCGCAGGCCCTGACGCTGCTGTCCCGGCCGCCCCTGCGGGACGCCGTCGTGCAGCCGGTGCGGATCCTGCTGCCGGACGGCACGCACGAGGTCGTCCGGCCGTACACCGCGTGGTGGCTGCGCGGGAACCCCGTCCTCGACGGCCGCCGCCCGGCCGGCCTGCGGGCTTCCGGCGGCGACCCGCTGCTGCGCGGGCTCTACGACGAGGCCGACGCGACCGGGTTCGAGGACGAACAGGTGCTGCGGGCCCTGGGGGTGCGCACCTCCGTCGCCGCGCTGCTGGACGAGCCCGGCGGCGCCGCCGAACTGCTCGACCGGCTCGCCGACCCCGAGCGGGAGGTGACGGGAGCTCAACTGCACGCCCTGTACGGGGCGCTGGCCGAGCTGGACCCGGAGCAGGTGACCCTGCCGGACGACCTGCGGGCCGTCACCGACGGCCGGGTGGAGGTCGTCGACGCGGCCGACGCCGTGGTGTGCGACTCGCCCGACCTGCTGCCGTTCACGTCCGGTGTCCCGCTGCTGCCCGTACCGCCGTCGCGCGCCGCCGAGCTGGCCGAACTGTTCCAGGTGCGGCGGCTCAGCGAGTCCGTCACCGGGGAGGTCACCTCCGAGGGCACCGAGCACGACGTCCCGGAGCCGGTGCGGGTGCTGCTCGGCCGGCGGACCCCGTCCTCCTACGTGGAGCACGAGGAACTCGTCGTCGACGGCGTGGAGATCGACTGGCGCCTCGCCGGCGACGGCGTCCTGCACGCGGCCACCCTGGAGGGCGTCGCCGCGGGACTCGCCTGGGCGGCGGGGCAGTGGCCGCGGCGGTTCGAGGTGGCGGCACTGCTGGAGGACCCGTCCCGCACGCAGGAGCTGGCGCGGGACCGGTGGTTCGACTGAGCCGTTCGGCCGATCCAGGGCCGGCGGACGGCCGGTGGTGAAAACTCCCGCACAAATATTTCACCGGTCGTACAACCAAGCGCATCCCTCAGGTATCTGATCACGTGAGTCAACAGACTCCACGATCACTTGGGCCCCGAGAGCCGACGACGAGCACCGGGGCCCCTCTCCACCTGGAGAACGCATGCGTATCCGAGCCACCGTGGCCGCTGTCACCGGCGCCCTGGCCCTTTCCGCCCTCGCCGTCCCGGCCGCGCAGGCCGCGGAGCCGAAGGTTCCCGCGGACATCGCCGCCGCGAGCGAGGTCCTCCACGCCGACTCCGGCCGGTCGGCCTTCGCCGGCGCCGTGGACGGCGAGGCGATCGCCCTGAACGCGACCTTCTCCAACGTGAAGGTCAACAACGGCAAGAACATCGCCGTCGGCACCACCAACCTGGTCAAGGTGCCCGTCTCCTTCACCCTGACCCACGGTCAGGAAGTGGACATCCACGCCGCGGACTTCTTCGCGGGCGTCGAGCTGTACCGCGGTGCCTCCTTCGAGGAGTCGGTGTTCTTCTTCGACAGCAACGACGCGACCTGCACGGACTCCTCCGCGACCGTCGCCAGCTGCAAGGCCACCGTCGAGATCGACCCGTTCGCGCTGCTGAACGAGGACGCCGGCTCCTGGAAGGCCGCCGCGTTCGCGGTCGCGTTCAACGGCGAGGACCCGGAGAACCCGAACCTGGACAACGTCGGTGTCGCGGTGAAGGACCCGACGAACTCCTTCAAGCTCCAGCGTTACTCCAAGCTGACGGTCAACGCTTCGCCGGAGCCGGTGAAGAAGGGCAAGACCATCACGGTCACCGGCAAGCTGTCCCGTGCCAACTGGGACGACAACAAGTACCACGGCTACACCAACCAGTCGGTGAAGCTTCAGTTCCGCAAGAAGGGCAGCGACACCTACACCACGCTGAAGACCATCAAGTCGAACAGCACGGGTGAGCTGAAGACCACGACCACGGCGTCGAGCGACGGCTACTTCCGCTGGTCCTTCGCGGGCACGACCACGACCCCGGCGGTCAACGCCACGGGCGACTTCGTCGACGTGCAGTAAGTCCGGCTAGGCCGGGAAGCGGCGGTCCACCCACCTCCAGGTGAGTTCCAGGGTGGCCGCCGCCACCGCCGCGATGCCGACCGCGGTCCACGGCATCGTCATCCCGACCAGCTTCAGGGCGAAGAAGTCCTGGAGCCACGGCACCACCAGCACCAGCAGGAACGCGCCGCCCATCGCGGCGACCAGGGCGATCCGCCACCAGGTGTACGGCCGGGCGATGATCGCCAGCACCCACAGGGAGATCAGGAACAGCGTGAGCGTCGCCGCGCTGGTCTCCGCGTCCAGCGCCTCCGCGCCCGTGTAGTGCTCCCGGGCGATCAGATACGTCGCGAAGGTCGCCACCGCCGCCACGACCCCGCCCGGGATCGCGTACCGCATGACCCGCCGGACGAAGTTCGGCTTCGCGCGCTCCTTGTTGGGCGCGAGCGCCAGGAAGAACGCCGGGATGCCGATGGTCAGCGTCGACAGCAGGGTCAGATGGCGCGGCAGGAACGGGTACTCCACCTGGGAGCACACCACCAGGACGGCCAGCAGCACCGAGTAGACCGTCTTGACGAGGAACAGGGTCGCCACCCGCGTGATGTTGCCGATGACCCGGCGCCCCTCGGCGACCACCGACGGCAGCGTCGCGAAGCTGTTGTTCAGCAGGACGATCTGCGCCACCGCCCGGGTCGCCTCCGAGCCGGAGCCCATCGCCACGCCGATGTCGGCGTCCTTCAGGGCGAGGACGTCGTTCACCCCGTCGCCGGTCATCGCGACCGTGTGCCCGCGGGACTGCAACGCGCCCACCATGGTCCGCTTCTGCTGCGGGGTGACCCGGCCGAACACCGTCCCGCCATCGAGGGCCTCGGCCATCCCGTCCCGCTCGGCGGGCAGCCGCCGCGCGTCCACGGTGCTGCCCGACAGCCCGAGCTTGGCGGCGACCGCCCCGACCGACACGGCGTTGTCACCGGAGATGACCTTGGCCCGGACGTTCTGGTCGGCGAAGTAGCGCAGCGTGTCCGCGGCGTCCGGCCGCAGCCGCTGCTCCAGCACGACCAGGGCGACGGGCTTCGCCCCCCGCGTCACCTCGGGATCGTCCAGGCCCCGCGCGACCCGGGCGAGCAGCAGCACCCGCAGGCCCTGCTCGTTCAGCCGCCCGGTCTCGGCCAGGGCCGGATCGTCCTCCGCCAGCAGCACGTCGGGCGCGCCCAGCAGCCATCGGCTGGCCTGCCCGTCGCCCTCGCTGAACACGGCGCCGCTGTACTTGCGGGCCGAGGAGAACGGCAGCGCCTCGGTGCAGCGCCAGTCCTCGACGGCCGGGTAGGTGTCGATGATCGCCTTCAGGGAGGCGTTGGGCCTCGGGTCCGACGCGCCCAGCGCCCCGAGCACCTGGCGTACGTACGTCTCGTCGGCGCCCTGGAGCGGCCGCAGCTCGGTGACGTCCATGCCGCCCTCGGTGAGGGTGCCGGTCTTGTCGAGGCAGACCGTGTCGACCCGGGCCAGCCCCTCGATCGCCGGCAGCTCCTGCACCAGGCACTGCTTGCGGCCGAGGCGGATCACGCCGATGGCGAAGGCGACCGAGGTGAGCAGGACGAGCCCCTCGGGGACCATCGGGACGATGCCGCCGACCGTGCGGGCAACGGAGTCGTCGAAGGCGTTCTCCTTCACGAACAGCTGGCTGACGACCAGGCCGACAGCGGTCGGGACCATCATCCACGTGACGTACTTGAGGATGGTGGAGATGCCCGACCGCAGCTCGGACTGGACGAGGGTGAAGCGCGAGGCCTCCTCGGCGAGCTGGGCGGCGTAGGCCTCGCGGCCGACCTTCGTCGCCTGGAAGGCCCCGCCGCCCGCCACCACGAAGCTGCCCGACATGACCTGGTCGCCCGGCTGCTTCACGACCGGGTCGGCCTCGCCGGTGAGCAGCGACTCGTCGATCTCGAGACCGTCGGCCTCGACGCAGACGCCGTCGACGACGACCTTGTCCCCGGGCCCGATCTCGATCAGGTCGTCCAGCACGATCTCGGACGTGCTGACCTGCGCGGCGGCCCCGTCGCGCCGCACGGTCGGCCTGACCTCGCCGATCAGCGCGAGCGAGTCCAGCGTCTTCTTCGCCCGCCACTCCTGGACGATCCCGATGCCGGTGTTGGCGAGGATCACGAAACCGAAGAGGCTGTCCTGGATCGGCGCGACCACCAGCATGATCAGCCACAGCACGCCGATGATCGCGTTGAAGCGGGTGAAGACGTTCGCACGGACGATGTCGACGGTGGACCGGCTGCTGCGCACCGGCACGTCGTTGACCTGACCGCGCTCCACCCGTTCGGCGACCTGAGCACCGGTCAGGCCGGTCTCGCGGGAGGTGACCGTCGCCGGCCGTGCGGAGTCGGGCCGGGCACCCGCGTCGAGATGCGTCATGCATTCGACGGTACGTGCGGATTTGCCGCTTCACCCGCCGAATGCGGCGAAGATCCGACCTGGGAAGGACGCACTTCGTGCCGTGGTCGTACGGCAGTTGTACGCCGTCGGACCCGGGTGCCGCGTCCCGGCGCCCCGCCCGGTGTCAGCCCGCCCGGCGGGCGGTGAACAGCAGGTACTCCCACTCCAGGACGGTGCTTCCCGAGCCCGTGCCCTGGTCGGCGTCGCGGGCGAGGTCCACCAGGGCGCCGTCCAGGGCGGCGGCGCGGTCGGGCTCGCCGGCGATGTTCTTGTAGACGCTGATGGTCGGGCCGTAGCGCTCCTTGAAGTAGTCGCGGAACATCTCCGGCGTCCCGAAGCGGTCGATCCGGACCGTGCGGCGTTCGGCGCTGACGTCCGTGACCCGGTCGCCGAGGAGGGCGCGGACGTGGTCCTCGTCCCCCCACAGCGGGGGCGGCTGGGCTCCGGGCGGGGGCGGGGGCGCGTACGGCTTCATGGCGGCGAACATCCGGCCGATGAAGCCCTGGGGCGTCCAGCTGAGCAGCCCGATGGTGCCGCCGGGGCGGCAGACCCGGACGAGTTCGTCGGCGGCCTGCTGGTGGTGCGGGGCGAACATGACGCCCACGCAGGACAGCACGGTGTCGAACTCGGCGTCCCCGAAGGGCAGGGCCTCGGCGTCGGCCTCCTGCCAGGTGAGGTGGGCACCCTGTTTCTCGGCGACCCGCCGGCCGGCCTCGAACAGCTCGGGGGTGAGGTCGGAGGCCACCACGTCCGCGCCGGCCAGGGCCGCCGGGATCGCGGCGTTGCCGGAGCCGGCGGCCACGTCCAGCACCCGCAGGCCGGAGCGCACCCCGCACGCCTCGACCAGGACCGGTCCCAGTTCGGGGATGACCTCGGCGGCCAGGGACGGGTAGTCGCCCTGGGCCCACATCGCCCGGTGCTTGGACTTCAGGGCACGGTCGGCGTCGACCGCGCTGTTCTGCATCGTCATCGCTGCGCTCCTCACCGGTCCGGCGGCGGGTTCCGCGCGACGGGTTCGAGCGTCGCCGCCATCTCCTGAGCGTAGGGAGGGGGCGGGCGGGTGTCTCGTCGGAGAGTGCGGGGGTGCGCGTCCGCTTCGCCTGGCGGTGGGGGTGGGTCGGGACCGTGCCGGACGAACTGGCTGGTCGTCGCTGGGCTACGGGGCCGTGGGGGACGCCGTCGGGTCCTCGGCCGCCGCCTGCTTGATCGCGGCGTCGCGCTTGCGGACGTACCAGATGCCGATCAGTCCCAGTCCGGCGCCGGCCAGGCAGGTCCACACCCACCAGGTGTGGCCGTGGTCGTCGAACCAGCCGTAGAAGGGGAGCTGGACCAGGAAGAGGACGAACCACAGGATCGTGCCGCCGGTGATGGTGGCGACCACGGGGCCCTCCAGGGGCTCCGGCGCCTCGTGTCTGGGGGTCCACTTCGCCATGGGGACAGCTTACGAGGAGATTGGGTCTACGCGCGGAGATGGCCGATCGAGGCCTTATATGTTCATACTGAAACGGTTTGTGTCTGACCACTTCTCTTCGTAGGAAACACCAAACCCATGTCCTCCTCGGCTCCTGCCAAGGTCCCCGCCCCTGAACAGCCGGGAGTCGGGCGTACGTACGGCGCACTCGACCGCTTCTTCCGGATCTCCGAACGGGGCAGCACCCTGTCCCGCGAGGTCCGGGGCGGTCTGGCCACCTTCTTCGCGATGGCCTACATCATCGTGCTGAACCCGATCATCCTCGGCAGCGCCAAGGACATGTACGGTCACCAGCTCGACAACGGGCAGCTGGTCACCGCGACGGCCCTCACCGCCGCGCTCACCACCCTCCTCATGGGCGTCATCGGCAACGTCCCGATCGCCCTGGCCGCCGGACTCGGCGTGAACTCCGTCGTCGCCCTCCAGCTCGCCCCGAGGATGTCCTGGCCGGACGCGATGGGCATGGTGGTCCTCGCCGGGTTCGTGGTCATGCTGCTGGTGGCGACGGGCTTGCGGGAGCGCGTCATGAACGCCGTGCCCTACGGGCTGCGCAAGGCCATCTCCATCGGTATCGGCCTGTTCATCATGCTGATCGGGCTCGTCGACGCGGGCTTCGTCTCCCGGATCCCGGACGCCGCGCAGACCACCGTCCCGCTCCAGCTGGGCGGCGACGGTCACCTGAACGGCTGGCCGGTGCTCGTCTTCGTGCTGGGCGTGCTGCTGACCCTGGCGCTCATCGTGCGCAAGGTCTCCGGCGCGATCCTGATCTCGATCGTCGCCATGACGGTCCTCGCGGTCGCCATCAACGCGGTCGCCACGGTGCCGAGCTGGGGCCTGACCACGCCCACGTGGCCCGGCAACCCGGTCGCGAGCCCCGACTTCGGGCTGATCGGGCAGGTCAGCCTGTTCGGCGGCTTCGACAAGGTCGGCGTGCTGACCGGGGTGCTGTTCGTCTTCACCGTGCTGCTGTCGTGCTTCTTCGACGCGATGGGCACGATCATGGGCGTCTCCGACGAGGCGAAGCTGACCGACGGCGAGGGGCAGATGCCCGGCATCAACAAGGTGCTGTTCGTCGACGGCCTCGCGGTCGCCGCCGGCGGCGCCAGCTCCTCCTCCGCGACGACCGCGTTCGTCGAGTCCACGGCCGGGGTCGGCGAGGGTGCCCGGACCGGCCTCGCGAACGTCGTCACCGGCGGCCTCTTCGCCGCCGCGCTCTTCCTGACGCCGGTGGCCACGATGGTCCCCTCCCAGGCGGCCACGCCCGCGCTGGTCGCGGTCGGCTTCCTGATCCTGGCCGGATCGGTCAAGGAGATCGACTGGGCGGACTACACGATCGCCGTCCCGGCCTTCGTGACGATGCTGATGATGCCGTTCACCTACTCGATCACCAACGGCATCGGCATGGGCTTCGTCACCTTCGCGGTGCTGAGGCTGGCGGCCGGGCGGGGCCGGGAGGTGCCGTCGGCGATGTACGCGGTGGCGGCGGTGTTCGCGTTCTACTACCTGATGCCGGCGCTGGGTCTGACCTGATCCTCGTCCTCGGAGTCGGAGGATCCGTAGAACCTCTCCGTCTCCTCGACGGCGGCCTGGAACCGCTGGTCGAAGTCATTGCGAATGAGCGTCCGGACGACATAGTCCTGGACGCTCATTCCGCTTTTCGCGGCATGGTGCCGGAGCCGTTCGAGCAGGTCGTGGTCTATTCGCAGGCTGAGCACACTGGTCCCCATGAGCACGAGGGTCGCGGCACCGTTCGGTGCGGTGCGCGTGGTTCCGTCGCCCTGTCACCCATATGAGTGATGTCACGCTTGAGTGGCGGGCGTCACGGACCGTCCGGCGTGTTACCGCTGGTCTTTAGCGAGAGTAATGAGTTACGCTAAAGAACATGCCGGACCTCAGCCATGGCGACGACGTAGCCGCCGTGAACGCCCTCCGATCCGCAGTGATGCGGCTGTCCCGTCGGCTCAAGCACCAGCGGGTCGACGAATCGCTCAGCCCCACCGAGATGTCGGTGCTGGGCACCCTGTCCCTGTGCGGCAGGGCCACACCGGGCGAGCTCGCCCGCAAGGAGCACGTCCAGCCCCCCTCGATGACCCGCATCGTGGCGCTGCTGGAGGCCAAGGGCCTGGTCCGGCTGGAGCCGCACCCCGAGGACCGGCGCCAGAAGGTCGTCACGCGCACCGAGCAGGCCGAGACCATGCTCGAGGAGAGCCGTGCCAAGCGGAACGCGTTCCTGGCGACGCTGGTGGAGAACCTCGACGAGGACGAGTGGGCGAAACTCCGCGCCGCCGCCCCCGTGCTGGAGAAACTCGCGCACCTGTAAGCCGTATGCACCAAGGAGGCGAACCCTTTGAGTTCGGGAACCGGAGCAGCTTCCGCCCCCGCACCTGATCCCCACGACTCCCCGACCGCTCCCGACGCACCCGCCTCCGCCCGCCCCGCCCGCAGGGCCTCGATGTTCTCTTCCTTGAAGGTGCGGAACTACCGCCTGTTCTTCATGGGGCAGGTCGTCTCCAACATCGGCACCTGGATGCAGCGCATCGCCCAGGACTGGCTGGTGCTCAGCCTCACCGGCTCCTCCGCCGCCGTCGGCATAACGACCGCGCTGCAGTTCCTGCCGATGCTGCTCTTCGGCCTCTACGGCGGTGTCCTCGTCGACCGGCTGCGCAAGCGGCCCACGCTGCTCGTGACGCAGACCGCGATGGCGCTCACCGCGATCGCCCTGGCTGTCCTCACCCTCACCGGTCAGGTCCAGGTGTGGCACGTGTACGTCGCCGCGTTCGCCGTCGGTCTCGCCACCGTCGTGGACAACCCGGCCCGGCAGTCCTTCGTCTCCGAGCTGGTCGGCCCGGGGCAGTTGCAGAACGCCGTCAGCCTGAACTCGGCGAACTTCCAGTCCGCCCGGCTGGTCGGCCCCGCCGTAGCGGGTCTGCTCATCACCGGCGTCGGCACCGGCTACGCCTTCCTCTTCAACGGCCTGTCCTTCATCGCACCGCTCACCGGCCTGCTGCTGATGCGCTCCCGCGAGCTGCACATCGTGGAGCGTGCCCCGCGCGGCAAGGGACAGCTGCGCGCAGGCGTGCGCTACGTCACCGGCCGCCCGGAGCTGATCTGGCCGATCGTCCTGGTCGGCTTCGTCGGCACGTTCGCCTTCAACTTCCCCGTCTACCTGTCGGCCTTCGCGGACGACGTGTTCCACGCGGGGGCGGGCGCCTACAGCATGTTCAACACGCTGATGGCGGTCGGCTCGGTCGCGGGAGCGCTGCTCGCCGCGCGGCGGGGCACGGCCCGGCTGCGGCTGCTGATCGTGGCGGCCATGGCCTTCGGCGCGCTGGAGATCCTGGCCGCGACGACTCCCACCCTGTGGATGTTCGCCCTGCTCATGGTGCCGCTGGGGCTGTTCGGCATGACCGTCAACGTCACGACGAACACCAGCATCCAGATGTCCACGGACCCGGCCATGCGCGGCCGTGTCATGGCCCTCTACATGATGGTCTTCCTCGGCGGGTCACCGGTCGGTGCCCCGATAGTCGGCTGGATCACCGACACCTACGGCGCCCGGGTCGGCCTCGCGGCCGGTGGCGCGGTGGCGGTGCTCGCCGCGGCGGTGATCGGCCTGATCCTGGCCCGGGTCGGCAATCTGCGCCTGTCGGTGGGATGGCACCGGGGGCATCCCCGGGTGCGGTTCGTGCCGCGGGAGCAGCAGGAGGCGCTGGCCCCGGCGGCGTAGGGGACGGCTTCAGTCCCGGGGGAACTCACCGGTCTTCAGGACGAGCCCGACCACGGTACCCGTCAGGTCGATCTCGTCCCCGAAGTCCAGGCTCAGCTCGCCCCGGTACTCGCCGTCCTTGGGCTTGGTGTGCAGATGCCAGCGGCCGGTGTACGGATCCACGATCAGGTACACCGGCACGCCGGCGGCGGCGTAGGCGTCCTTCTTGGGGCCGTAGTCGTTGGCGCCGGTCTTCCGGGAGATCACCTCGGCGACGAACTCGACGTCCTGGTAGCGCCACAGGCCCTTGGCGTTCTTCGCCGCGCCCTCCGTCATCACGGTGATGTCGGAGGCGAAGCCGTTGAGGTGGCCCGGGTAGTCGACACGGACGTCGGACTTCACGCGCTTGCGCGGGTACTTGCTGCGCAGCTGCTCGACGATGTCCAGGATGATGTCCCAGTGGGTGTCCCGCTGAGGCGCCATGAAGATGTTCCCCCCGACGATCTCGACCTTGTAGCCCTCGGGGACCGGCATCGTCTGCACCCACTCGAACATCGTGTCGAGGGTGAGTTCACCGCTGCTGTCGGCCATCTCGATCCTGTCTGCAAGGACGGTCATCGTGGCGCTCCTCCCCGGCCGCACTCGCGGATGGAGCCGGCCGCGCAGTACAACGATACGCACGGTGACCTGGACACGCCCGGGTCTGGGGGCCGCCTACACCCGCCGAGCCAGCAGCTGGCCGGGCCAGTCGTTCTCGCCGACCGTGAAGGCCTCGGTGCGGGTGAAGCCGTTGGCCTCGTAGTAGCGGACGAGCTTGCCGTCGTCGCCGGCGTAGCAGTCGACGCGCAGGAGGGAGATCCCGGCGCGGCGGGTCTCCTCGGCCGCGTGCGTGAGCAGGGCGCTGCCCACGCCGTGTCCCTTGAAGCGGCGGTCCGAGGCCAGCCAGTGGATGTAGCGCTCGGGTTCGCCGGGCTGCGGGAGGTGGGACAGGGTGGCGCCCCCCGAGTCGGTGAGGGTGAGGGTGCCGGCCGGGACGCCGTCGACGTCGGCCATGTACACGCTGCCCTCCGCCATGTACCGGCCGACCGACTCCACCGTCTTCTCGCTCTGGGACAGGGGCTTCGTCCCCCACTGACCCGTGCGCCCCTGGGAGACCAGCCACTCCACACAGCTGTCGAGCATGCCGAGTATCGCGGGAATGTCGTCGGGCCCGCCGTCCCGGATGGTGATCCGCATGGTCTCATGGTGCCAGGCTGGCCCCATGAGACTCTTCGCGGCCGTGCTGCCCCCTGACGACGTCTGCCGTGAACTCGGCGATGTGGTCGACTCGTTACGCGCGCTGCCCGGCGCCGACGGCATGCGCTGGACCGGTCGTCCCGGCTGGCACTTCACGCTCGCCTTCTACGGTGAGGTCGACGACGGTCTCGTCCCGGAGCTGACGGAGCGGCTGGAGCGGGCCGCGCACCGGACCGAGCCGTTCTCGCTGGCCGTGCGGGGTGGCGGGCAGTTCGGGCACGGGAGGGCGCTGTGGGCGGGGGCCGAGGGGGACCTGGCGGACCTCCGGCTGCTGGCCGAGCGGGCCGAGGCGGCCGCGCGCAAGGCCGGGGTGCCGATGGGGGAGCACCGGCGGTACAAGGCCCATCTGACCGTGGCGCGGAGCCGGGATGCGGGGGACGTGCGGGCGTTCCTGGACGCACTCGCCGCATTCACGGGCCGGAGCTGGAGTGTGCGGGAGCTGTGCCTGGTGCGGAGCAATCTGCCGACATCGGGGATTCCGGGGGAGCAGCCCCGGTACGAGGTGGTCGGGCGCTGGCCGCTCGGGGGAGCCGGTTAGGCTCGGTGTCGTGGACCCGAAAACCCGCAACCGGATCATGGCCGGTGTGCTTGTGCTGATGTTTCTCGTCGTCGCCCTGGCTTCCGTGCTCGGGAGGTAGGGCGGCGGGGCTGTGGTCGGACGTGCTCCGGCTGCGGTCGGTGGGGGCTGGTCGCGCAGTTCCCCGCGCCCCTGGGGGGCGACGGGAGAACTGCGGACCTCGGTACAGCCCCCTTACCAGGCGAAAGCCTCCGGGCTCGGACCCGGGCCCGGGAAGATGTCGTCCAGGGCGGTCAGGAGCTCCCCGGACAGTTCCAGCTCGGACGCGCGGACGGCGGAGGCGAGCTGCTCGGCGGTGCGCGGGCCGACGATCGGGCCGGTCACACCGGGGCGGGTCAGCAGCCAGGCCAGGGCGGCCTCGCCGGGCTCGATGCCGTGCTTGTCGAGCAGGTCCTCGTAGGACTGGATCTGCGCACGGGTACCGGCGTCGGCGAGCGCCTCGGCCGCGCGGCCCGAGGCGCGGCGGCCGCCCTCGACCTCCTTCTTGATGACGCCGCCCAGCAGACCGCCGTGCAGCGGCGACCACGGGATGACGCCCAGGCCGTACTCCTGCGCGGCCGGGACGACCTCCATCTCGGCGCGCCGCTCAGCGAGGTTGTACAGGCACTGCTCGCTGACCAGGCCGATGGTCCCGCCGCGCCGGGCGGCGATCTCGTTGGCCTGGGCGATCTTGTAGCCGGGGAAGTTCGACGAGCCGACGTAGAGGATCTTGCCCTGCTGGACCAGGACGTCGATCGCCTGCCAGATCTCGTCGAAGGGGGTGGCCCGGTCGACGTGGTGGAACTGGTAGACGTCGATGTAGTCGGTCTGGAGCCGCTTGAGGCTGGCGTCCACGGCCCGCCGGATGTTGACCGCGGAGAGCTTGTCGTGGTTGGGCCAGGCCGGGCCGTCGGCGCCCATGTTGCCGTAGACCTTCGTGGCGAGGACGACCTTGTCGCGGCGCCCCTCGCCCTTCGCGAACCAGTTGCCGATGATGCTTTCGGTGCGGCCCTTGTTCTCGCCCCAGCCGTACACGTTGGCGGTGTCGAAGAAGTTGATACCTGCGTCCAGCGCCGCGTCCATGATGGCGTGGCTGTCGGCCTCGTCGGTCTGGGGGCCGAAGTTCATGGTGCCGAGGACGAGCCGGCTGACCTTGAGTCCCGTGCGTCCGAGCTGCGTGTACTTCATGGTCCCCAAGCCAACGTCTTGAAGTGCGCTCCAGGCAAGCACGGAATCCGAGCCTGTACGGTGACCACGACACCGGGGGGCGCACATGTCCGAGCCGCCGCACACCGACCATCTCGTCCAGCTCCTGCGGACCACCTTCGGCGACTTGCTGCTCGGCGTCTACCTGCACGGCTCAGCCACCCTCGGCGGCCTGCGTCCGCGCAGCGACGTGGACGTCCTGGCCGTGGTGCGGGAGCCGACCGGTCATGAGCAACGCCGTCTGCTGGTGGCGGAGTTGCTGAAGGTCTCCGGGATGGGGGAGGGCCTGCGGCCCGTCGAGCTGACCGTCGTCGTGCAGGACCGCGTACGGCCCTGGCGGTATCCGCCCGTCTGCGAGTTCCTGTACGGCGAGTGGCTGCGGGAGGACTTCGAGCGCGGGCGGATCCCGGCCCCCGGGCCGAACCCGGACCTCGCCCCCGTCCTCACCATGGTGCTGCTCGCCGACGCGCCGCTGCTGGGGCCCCGGCCCGCCGAACTGCTCGACCCCGTTCCGGCCGCCGACCTCCGGCGGGCGATCGTCGCCGGGGTGCCGGAGCTGACGGAGGACCTGGCGACGGACACCCGGAACGTGCTGCTCACCCTGGCCCGTGTGTGGAGCACCCTCGACACCGGCGGCATCCGGTCCAAGGACGCGGCCGCCGCATGGGCCGCCGCCCGGCTGCCCGCCGAGCACCGGCCGGTCCTCGCCCATGCCCGGGCCGTCTACCTCGGGGACGAGGAGGAGCGGTGGGGCGGCCTCGACGTCCGGGGCTGTGCGGAGCACCTGGTCCGGATGATCGGGGAGAGCTACTCCTCGTAAGGCCCGGCCAGGTCCCAGCCCTGGTGCATCGCCTCCGCGAAGGCCGCGGCGATCTTGTGCTCGCCGCTCGCGTTGGGGTGGGTGCCGTCGTAGGTGTCGGCGGCGATGTCGTACGACGGCGGGGGCGAGGCCAGGAGGACGGGGGAGCCGGGCTCGTCGAGGTCGGCTGCCGTCTTGGCGAGGAGTTCGTTGAAGCGGGCGACCTCGCCGGCGAAGGCCGCGTCCGTCCGCGCGCGCACGTTCGGGGTCACCGGCAGCCACACCATCCCCACCCGGCGGTTCGCCGCCCGTGCCTCGGCCGTGAAGGCCCGGACGTTCTCCGCGGTCTGCTCGGCGTTCGTGTAGAAGCCGAGGTCGATCAGGCCCAGGGAGACCAGGAGGACGTCCGCGCGGTACGACCGCACCGCGTCACCGATCAGCGGCGCCATGTGCTGCCAGCCCTCGCCCCAGCCGGCCAGGTGGGCGCGCGGGAAGTCCGGTTCGGCATAGGCGTGGGACACCGGGGCCTCGGCGAGCTTGTCGTAGAGCGTCTCGCGCGGCCCGACGAGGGTGAAGGGTCCGCCGTAGGAACGGCACAGGTGCTGCCACAGCCGGTAGCGCCACGTGTGTTCGCCCGTGCTCCCGATCGTCATGGAGTCACCGACGGGCATGAACCTGAGCATCCGCTCATCATGGACGATCAGGTCGGCCGGCGGGGTGTGAGTCGGGCCACGCCCGGTGTCCGGCCGGCTCCTTGATCCCCCGGCCCCGGTGAACCGCCGCTGAACCGGCGGGCGGGATGGCAGGCTTGGGGCATGCGCAGACCGTTCGCCCTTCTCGCCGCGGCCCTCCTCACGGGCGCCCTCGCCGTGCCCGCCTCCGCCGCCGACGGCGACGAGAAGTTCACGATCAAGGACCCGCGCATCACCGAGTCCAGCGGCCTGGCGGCCTCGCGACAGCACCCCGGCATCTACTGGACGCACAACGACAGCGACGACGGGGCGTACCTCTACGCCGTCGACAGTGCGACGGGCGAGACGGTCGCCACGATCACCATGTCCGGCGTGGGCAGCCCGCGCGACGTCGAGGCCATCTCCATCGGACCGGACGGCCGGATCTACGTCGGCGACATCGGCGACAACCTCGGTGGCACCTGGCCGTACGTCTGGATCTACCGGCTGCCCGAGCCGAAGAACCTGCGCGACCGGACGATCAAGGCAACGCAGTACGTCGTGAAGTACTCCGACGGCGCGCGGGACGCCGAGTCGCTCGTTGTGCACCCGAAGACCGGCCGCGTCTACATCGTCGACAAGAACGAGAAGGGCGGGCACCTGTACGAGGGCCCGGCCCGGCTCTCCCCGTCCGGGTCGAACACGTTCCGGCCCGTCGCGGCCGTCCCCGACCTGGAGGCCACCGACGCCACGCTCTCCCCGGACGGCGAACACCTGGTCGTACGCAGCTACTTCGGTGCGATCGCGTACGACTGGAACGGCGGGAAGATCAAGAAGAAGGAACGGCTCGGCGTACCGTTCCTGGGGCAGGGGGAGTCCGTCACCTACACGGCGGACGGCAAGAAGCTGATGTACGGCGCCGAAGGGGCGGACAGCCCGGTGGAGCCGCAGGACGCCCCGGGCGGTGGCGGGGCCGACTCGCCTTCCGGGAACGGGAGTTCGGCCACGTCCGACGGCGGTGGAGACGGGCTGAGCGGCAACCTGAAGACCGGCGCGATCGCCGCGGGTGCTGTGCTGATCGCCCTGTTCGGCCTGCGGCGGCTGATGCGCCGGGGCTAGCCCCCCGCCTCCCGGGCTACCGCTCCCGCAGCCGTGCCGCCTGCGCGGATCCCACCTCCGTGGAGCGGCGCAGGTAGCGCTCGATCACCCGGAGTTCCTCATCGTCGAACTCGGCGAGGAGTGCGGCGAAGGCGTTGCCGGGGGCGTCCCACGCGGCATCGGCCTCCGGTGCTCGCCGGGCGGTGAGCGACACACGGGTCCGTCTGCGGTCGTGAGGGTCGGGCCGCCGTTCCACGAGCCCGGCCCGTTCCAGCCGGTCGACGAGCCGCGTGGCCGAACCCGAGGTGAGGCCGGTCAGCTCGGCGATCTGCCCCGTGGTGAGGGGCTCGGGTTCGAGACCGAGCAGGCTCACGCACTGGAGATCCGTCGGATGCAGTCCCAGCCGGTCGGCCATGGCCTGGTTGAAGAGGCTGTACGCGGCGTGCTGCCGCCGGGCGGCCACGGCGACGGCGGCGATCAGGCCCTCGCGATTCTCGGTTGACACGGCTCGGCGCCCCCTCCTTCAATTCACTGCGTCACGCAGATACTTCGTGGCGCAGATACTATTCCACCGAAGGAGCGCAGCATGAGCACCCTGTCCGCCGAGCGGATGCGCGAGCTGTACGGCCACTGGACCGCGTTATGGCGTGGTGACTTCACCCGGGCCGGTGAGATCCTCGATCCCGGCTTCGTCGTGCACCAGGCGCGGCCCGACGGCAGCGACTCGGAAGCGGTGACGGGTCCGGCCCGGCTGCTCCCCGAGATCGAGCAGACCATGGCGGTGTTCGGGGACGTCGTCCTCACCGTGGACCTCGGGCCGATCGTCCAGGGTGACCTGATCGCGGCGCGCTGGACGCTCCGCGCCCGCTACGCGGGCGGCCTCGACCACGCCACGGCCCCGGTCGGAACCCCTGTCGCCTTCAGCGGCCACGACATCCTGCGGGTCTCCGGCGGCAGGTTCGTCGAGTACTGGACCTGCACCGATGTCCTGGCCGGCCTCGCGCAGCTCGGCGCCGTCTCCGGCCCCAACGGCCCGGCCCGGTCCTGACGTCCCGGGTCCCTACGCCCCGCGGGAGGTGACCAGGACCTCCAGCCCGTCCAGGATCCGCTGGAGCCCGAACTCGAAGTGGTCGAAGTCCGTGCCGAAGGCGTCCTCGGAGAGCGACGCCATGACCGGGTAACGGCCCGACGCCATGGCCTTCTCCAGCATCGGCACCTGCGCCTGCCAGAACTCGGCGTCCGTCAGGCCCGTCCGGCGCTCCGCCTCCTGCTCGTACAGCTGCGAACGTGCGGCCCCCACGACGTACCCGTCGATCATGATGATCGCCGAGACCAGTTCGGGGTCGCTCAGCCCCATCGGGCGGATCAGGGACAGCACCTTCTCCATGCCGTCGAGGGCGCTCGGGCCGAGGATCGGGCGGGACTGGTTGACCTGGAGCAGCCAGGGGTGGCGGCGGTAGAGGGCCAGGGTCGAGCGGGCCAGGGCCTCCAGGGCCGCGCGCCAGCCGCCGTCGCCCGGGTCGGCCGGGTTCTCCGAGGGGCGCTGCACCCGGTCCAGCATGAGGTCGAGCAGCTCGCTCTTGCCGGGGACGTACCGGTACAGCGACATGGTGCCGGTGCCGAGCTCGGCGGCGACGCGGCGCATGGAGAGCCCCTCCAGCCCCTCGGCGTCCGCCAGCTGGACGGCCGCTTCCACGATCCGGTCCAGAGTCAGGGCCGGTTTCGGTCCGCGGCTCGGGCGGCGGCCGGTGTCCCACAGCAGTTCGAGGGTGCGGGCGATGTCGCCGCTGCCGCTGGTTTCCGTACTGCCCGTGCCACTCGTGCCGCTCGTCATGGGGTCCAGCTTAGGTCTCCGCGAAAAAATTGGGTACAGCGTACGCGTAATCGGGTACGCTGTACCCAGTTCGGGCCGACGGGGCGCGAGCGCAAGGGAGGGGGCGGCATGGACGGATACGCGGTGCAGGCCGAGGCGCTGGAGAAGCGGTACGGCGAGAAGCGCGCACTCGACGGCTTCGACCTGGCGGTGCGCGAGGGGACGGTGCACGGCCTGCTCGGGCCGAACGGGGCGGGCAAGACCACCGCCGTCCGCATCCTGTCCACGCTGATCCGGCTGGACGGGGGCAGGGCGACGGTCGCCGGTCTCGACGTGGTCCGGCAGTCGCGCGAGGTCCGGGCCCGGATCGGGCTCACCGGCCAGTACGCGGCGGTGGACGAGGTGCTCACCGGCCGGCAGAACCTGGAGATGTTCGGCCGGCTGTTCCATCTGGGCGGGAAGCGGGCCCGGCTGCGGGCGACCGAGCTGCTGGAGCAGTTCGACCTGACCGACGCCGGCGACCGGGGGGTGGGCAAGTACAGCGGCGGCATGCGGCGCCGCCTCGACCTCGCGGCCTCCATGATCCTCGCCCCGGCCGTCCTCTTCCTCGACGAGCCGACGACCGGTCTCGACCCCCGCAGCCGCGGCGAAGTCTGGGACTCCGTCCGGGCGTTGGTGGCCGGCGGCACGACCGTGCTGCTGACCACGCAGTACCTGGAGGAGGCCGACAGGCTCGCCTCGCACATCACCGTCATCGACCAGGGGCGGGCCATCGCCGACGACACCCCGGACGGGCTGAAGAGCCGGGTCGGCGGCGACCGCATCGAGGTCGTGGTCGCCGAGCGGTCCGAGATCCCGCGGGTGGTGAAGGTCGTCGCCCGGGTCACGGACGGCGAACCCGAGGCGGACGAGACGGAGTTGCGGGTGCACGCCCCGGTCGCCGACCGGGTCACCGCCCTCACCGAGGTCGCGCGGACCCTTCAGGACGAGGGCGTTCGTGTCGAGGACATCGGGCTGCGCAGGCCGAGCCTCGACGACGTGTTCCTGCGCCTGACCGGCCACCGCACCGAAAAGGAGTCCGCGGCATGAGCGCCACCGACCTGAGCACTCCCGGCACGCGGAGCGCCGGCTACTGGCTGCTCGCCGACTGCTGGAACATCGTCCGCCGCGGCCTGACCCACTACCAGCGCCAGCCGGTCAACATCGCCTGGCAGCTGGGCTTCCCGATCATGTCCGTGCTGCTCTACGGCTATGTCTTCGGCAGCGCCATGAAGGTGCCGAACGGCGGGGACTACAAGGACTTCCTGATGCCGGGCATGTTCGCGATGACCATGGCGTTCGGCTTCATCAACACCGCGACCGTCGTGGTCTACGACTCCACCAAGGGCGTCATCGACCGCTTCCGCTCGATGCCGATGGCCTCCTCGGCCGTGGTGGCCGGGCGCGGGGTCACCGACATCATCGTCGCCTGCGCCGAGTTGGCGATCATGATGCTCACCGCGCTCGCCATGGGCTGGCGGCCGGACGGCGGCGCGGGCTTCCTCGGCGCGTTCGGGCTGCTGCTGTGGCTGCGCTTCTCGCTGATCTGGATCGGGGTGTGGCTGGGTCTGATCGTGCCCAACCCGGAGGCTGCGGGCGGCCTCTTCGCGGTCGCCTTCCCCTTCACGATGATCTCCAGCATCTTCGTCGCGCCGCAGCTCATGCCCGACTGGCTCGGCTGGGTGGCGGTCTGGAACCCGATCTCCTCCACGGCGGCGGCGACCCGCGAGCTGTTCGGCAATCCGGTCGGCGGTGACACCTGGGTCGAGCAGCACGCGCTGCTGATGGCCGGGGTGTGGCCGGTGATCCTGACGGCGGTCTTCCTGCCGCTGGCCGTACGGCGGTTCAAGAAGCTGAGCCGGTAGCGGTCGCCGAGGCCGTGCACCTCCCGGGGTCTTGACGTGCTCATGGTGCGTCAGTTCTCTGGGAGGTGCGCGGCATGATGGGAGCGCTCCCAGCCAGTTCCGGGTGCCGTGCCTCACCGTCCCCGCAGGACCGAGAGGAAGCAGCCACATGTTCCGCACTCTGCGCAGAGCGCTGTGTGTTGCCGCGGCGCTCCTGTTACCGCTGGCAGGCGTGCAGTCGGCACGGGCCGATGGCGCCGACGAGGCCGCCGGCGCCGGCTACTGGCACACCAGCGGCCGGCAGATCCTGGACGCGGCCGGGAAGCCCGTCCGTATCGCCGGAGTCAACTGGTTCGGCTTCGAGACCGCCAACCACGTCGTCCACGGCCTGTGGGCCCGCGACTACAAGAGCATGATCGACCAGATGAAGTCGCTGGGCTACAACACCATCCGCATGCCCTACAGCGACGACATCCTCAAGCCCGGCACCATGCCGGACGGCATCAGTCACGACGGCAAGAACACGGACCTGCGCGGGCTGACGTCCCTCCAGGTCCTGGACCGGATCGTCGCCTACGCGGGCCAGTCCGGCCTGAAGATCGTCCTGGACCGGCACCGGCCGGACGCGGCGGGCCAGTCGGCGCTCTGGTACACGGCGTCGGTCCCCGAGTCGACGTGGATCACCAACCTCAAGGCCCTGGCGACGCGTTACAAGGGCAACTCCACGGTGATCGGCATCGACCTGCACAACGAGCCCCACGACCCCGCCTGCTGGGGCTGCGGCGACACCTCCCGCGACTGGCGCCTCGCAGCCCAGCGCGCGGGCAACGCGGTCCTGTCGGCCAACCCCGAGCTGTTGATCATGGTCGAGGGCGTGCAGTCGTACAACGGCACGAACGGCTGGTGGGGCGGCAACCTGATGGGCGTGGCCCAGCACCCGGTCCAGCTGGACGTCCCGGACCGGCTGGTGTACTCGGCGCACGACTACGCCACGTCGGTGGCCCAGCAGTCCTGGTTCTCCGACCCGTCCTTCCCCGCCAACATGCCCGGGATCTGGGACAAGTACTGGGGCTACATCTTCAAGCAGAACATCGCCCCGGTGTGGCTCGGCGAGTTCGGTACGACGCTCCAGTCCTCGGTGGACCAGAAGTGGCTGGCCGAGCTGGTGAAGTACCTGCGCTCGACATCCGCGTACGGGGCTGACGGCTTTCACTGGACGTTCTGGTCCTGGAACCCCAACTCCGGTGACACGGGCGGCATCCTGAAGGACGACTGGCAGACCGTGGACACGGTGAAGGACGGGTACCTGGCGTCCATCAAGGCCCCGGGCTTCGACCCCGGCCCCGGCCCCGGCCCGGGCGGTCCCGGCGACCCCGGAGGCGGCAACGCCACGTGCTCCGCCGCGTACACGGTCGGGAGCGACTGGGGCGGTGGCTTCAACGCCGAGGTGAAGGTGACCAACACGGGCACGCTGCCGCTGAAGTCCTGGAAGGTGACGTGGACGTGGAGCGGCGCGCAGAAGGTCACGAACATGTGGAACGCGTCGCACACCCAGAACGGGGCGACCGTCACCGCGCTCAACGCGGCGCACAACGGGAGCGTGCCGGTGGGAGGTTCGGCGAGCTTCGGCCTCAGTGGTGCGCCCGGGGGCGGAGGTGCGACGGGTGTGAGTTGTACGGCGACGTGATCGCGCGGTGAGTGGGGCGCCCGGTGACCACCGGGCGTACCCATGCCGGGGCGACGTGTCCGGATTGCCGGAACTCCCCTTCTCTGTGCGGTTCCTGAGAGCAGACTATGACTCGATTCGGTCAAGTCTCGGTCGGAACCGTACGCGTGTGGCGCGCTCTTCCGAAACGATGCGGCACGGCCCGTGTCACTCACGGGCCCGACCCCCCTCAACGTTGCGAGAGAACTCCATGAGAAGAAGCGCAGCCGTACTGAGCGGCGTCACGGTCGTCCTGGCCGGGACGCTCGCCGCCGCCCCCGCCAACGCCGGCACGTCACAGTCGGCGAACACCGCCCTGACGACCGCCGCGGCGAAGGTCACATGGAAGAAGTGCGGGACGGACGACGCCCCGACGCTCCAGTGCGCGTCGTTGAAGGTGCCGCTCGACTACACGAAGCCGCGGGGGAAGCAGATCACGCTCGCGCTGTCCCGCGTGCCGCACACCGCGCCGAAGTCCCAGGGCCCGCTGCTGGTCAACCCCGGCGGCCCCGGTGGCAGCGGTCTGTCGCTGGCCCCGTTCGTCGCGTCGTCCCTGCCCGAGGAGGTCGCGGCCCAGTACGACGTCATCGGCTTCGACCCGCGCGGAGTGGGCGAGAGCCAGCCCGCCCTGGACTGCAAGCCGGGCCACTTCGACCCGGTGCGCCCCGACTCCGTCCCCAGCACCCCGGCGATCGAGAAGGCCAACCTCGCGCGCGCCAAGTCCTTCGCCCAGGCGTGCGGCACGAAGTACAAGGCCGTCCTGCCGTACATCGACACGGTCAGCGCCGTGAAGGACATGGACTCGATCCGCAAGGCCCTCGGCGCACCGAAGATCAACTACTTCGGCTACTCGTACGGCACCTACCTGGGCGCGGTCTACGCCAAGCTGTTCCCCGAGCGGGTGCGGCGCCTGGTGCTGGACTCGATCGTCGACCCGACGGGCGTCTGGTACGAGGACAACATCCAGCAGGACTACGCCTTCGACAAGCGCCACAAGGCGCTCATGGCGTGGATAGCCAAGTACAACGGCACCTACAAGCTCGGCACCGACCCGAAGAAGATCGAGGCCAAGTGGTACGCCATGCGGGCGGCCCTGGCCAAGAAGCCCGCGGGCGGCAAGGTGGGCGCCTCCGAGCTGGAGGACATCTTCCTGCCCGGCGGCTACAACAACGGCTACTGGCCCACGCTCGCCCAGACGTTCGCGGCCTACGTCAACGACCACGACACCGCCGCGCTGGTCGAGGCCTACGACAACATCGCGGCGATCGACGCCTCCGGCGACAACGGCTACAGCGTCTACACCTCCGTGCAGTGCCGTGACGCGTCCTGGCCGCGCGACTGGAAGCAGTGGCGCAAGGACAACTGGGCGGTGTACGAGAAGGCCCCGTTCATGGCGTGGAACAACGCCTGGTACAACGCACCGTGCGCGTTCTGGCCGACGAAGACGCTCAAGCCGGTGAACGTCGCCAACAGCAAGCTCCCGCCGGTGCTGCTGTTCCAGGCGACGGACGACGCGGCCACGCCCTACCAGGGCGGCGTCACCATGCACCGGCTGCTGAAGAACTCCAGCCTCGTGGTGGAGCAGGGTGGCGGCAACCACGGCATCACGCTGAGCGGCAACGCCTGCCT